>NZ_JACAXC010000039.1:0-24849 GCF_013391535.1 Acinetobacter sp. SwsAc4 | reverse complement strand
CCACTTTAGATATTTGTTTAAGATGAGATGTAACTCATTGAAATGTGTCATCATATTCGTCGTCAGAAAACAAGTATTATGCCATTATTTCAATGAGTTGTCTTTTTTTGTCGTGTACAAAGAATATTTAGAGAAAATTAAAACCCGAGTTTCGCATCCTGCAAAACTCGGGCAAATGAGGTTGTGCTTTCACATCTTTGTTATTATCTTGCTTCCATCGCATGCATCATATCCATAATGCATTTTCCATCTCAGCGTCGCTATCCTTAAACGGAAATCCATTCCTGCGTCCATGTGCTGATGTATCTAGAATAAATCTTTTGATCAAACTAGACTATTCGCCGTAGACTTAAATCAATGTACGATATTGCTTACATCACGATATTTGCCATTTCATTCTATTGAGTCACTTATAAGGCTGAGCCAATTCATCAACAACTTGCTTGTGCTCTTGTTCTGCTTTTTCTATACCATCCCGAATCGCTTCTTGAGCCTCTTGTTCATCTTCAGCGCTTTGTTCTAGTTCTTCCTGCTGTTGCTCAAAAATACGACCCGTCTGTAAAACGACATAAATTGGAAAATGATCAGAACCTATATGAGATAAACGTTTCATTTCCACTAGGCCAAAGTCGGTACTATGAAAGATATGGTCTAAAGACCAACGTAAAAGCCGATAATCTGCGTGAAAAGTATTCATGAAATAGCGACCTACCCGTGGATCTAGCAAACCACTGATTCGTTGAAATAATCGCGTGGTGCGTGACCATGCCACATCATTAAGATCCCCCATGACAATACAACTTTCATCCAAATCTTTTATTCGATCGCCAATAATTAAAAGCTCGGCATCTCTTAAAGTTGAATCTTTAGCTTCAGTTGGGCTTGGTGGTTTAGGGTGTAAACAATATAACTGTACTTGGATACCTGAACGTAATGTTACCGAAGCGTGTATAGATGGAATTTCATCACTTAAGATAAATTTCACTTCTGTATCGTGCAATGGCAAGCGGCTATACAGATGCATACCATATAAGTTATCTAAAGGTACGGGCACGCGATAAGGATAATCTTGTTCAATGTTAACTAACGCATTTTGCCAACTTGAATCTGACTCTAATGTCAGCACAACATCAGGTTTTAATGTGTCTATATGCTCAAGTAATAAATGATATTTATCATTTGGCGTCAATACATTGGCAACCAGCAATGAGATTTGCTGGTTTTCATTGATTTGCTCAGGCTTAACTTTTTGAACTTGTTTTTTCCAAATCGGGGTATATGGTAGAACCATTTTCAACTGATAAGCGATTGCTGCGACCAATCCAACAAACAACAACTCGGTAGTCAAGGTCCATTCGGGAATGGCAAATAACATTGCAAAAAAGGCGAAGAGACCGATTGCTAGAATCTGTAAGCGCGGAAAGTCCGCACCTCTAAACCACCACTCATCTCTGGGGATTAATGACCAAAACGAAAGCCATATAACCAATACTGCACAAATCTGAATCCATATCATGTTCATTTTTCTCGTGGGGATGTCTTAGATTCTCAATAAAGTTATGGCTTTATCAATTTTCTATCTAATACAAACAAATTATTCCACTCAATTAAATTATCGTTTTATTTACGTAAAGCTTGCAGTTGTGGTCGCTTTTGATACACTCAAACCCCTTAAAAGTTTTTTGAAATACCGAGGCACAATGACATGAAAGTAGGTCTGGTCGGTTGGCGTGGGATGGTGGGTTCTGTCCTTATGCAACGTATGGTTGAAGAGAATGATTTTGCTCATATTGAGCCATTCTATTTTTCTACCAGTAATGCAGGTGGCGAAGCGCCTTCATTTGGTGGTAAGACTGCCCCAGCACTTATGGATGCTTCAGACATTAACAGTCTGAAACAAATGGATGTCATTTTAACCTGCCAAGGTGGTGACTATACCTCTGATGTATTCCCGAAACTCAAAGCAGAAGGTTGGGATGGTTATTGGATTGATGCTGCGTCTACCCTTCGTATGGCTGATGATGCAATTATCGTACTTGATCCAGTAAACTTAAATGTGATTAAAGATGGTTTAGTCAACGGAACAAAAACTTTCGTTGGCGGTAACTGTACAGTTTCTTTAATGTTGATGGGTTTAGGCTCTCTGTTCCAAAATAATTTAGTGGAATGGGCAACTTCGATGACTTATCAAGCAGCTTCTGGTGCGGGCGCGCAAAACATGCGTGAATTGATCACTGGAATGGGCTATTTATATAACAATACTAAAACGTTATTGGATGATCCAAAATCTGCAATTCTTGATATTGACCGTCAAATTGCCGAGTTGCAACGTGGTGAAGGTTTTCCAAAGTCTAACTTTGGTGTGCCATTAGCAGGTTCATTGATCCCATATATCGATAAACAGCTTGAAAGTGGTCAATCAAAAGAGGAATGGAAAGGTCAAGTTGAAACCAACAAGATCTTAGGCAATCAACAGATTGTTCCTATTGATGGTCATTGTGTTCGTATTGGTGCAATGCGTTGTCACTCTCAAGCCATTACTTTGAAGTTGAAAAAAGATGTTGCGCTTGATGAAATCGAAGATATGATTCGTCAATCAAGCCAATGGGCGAAAGTAGTTCCAAATACCCGTGAAGCCTCTATGACTGACCTTACTCCTGTTGCTGTGACGGGTACTTTAACAGTTCCAGTTGGTCGTTTACGTAAGCTCAATATGGGTAAAGAATATTTAGGTGCATTTACAGTAGGCGATCAGCTACTTTGGGGTGCTGCTGAACCTTTACGCCGTATGCTTCGTATTTTAGTTGAATACAAGAACGCTTAAGCAAAAACATTTAAAAAACAAAAGCCGATCACATTTGATCGGCTTTTGTTTTTTATCAAACATGAATATTTTACAATTCATTTACATCACGGTAATGTATACTTTTGAATTGACTAAAACATCACTTTTTCATGGATCGAGATGACTGTTTATAACAAATTAAAAGTTGCCATTTTAGCCATCATTTCTTCGCAACACCTTTATGCGATTACACTCGATCCATTGCAAATCCAATCTGCACCTGGTGAATTACTCTACGCAGAAATGAGTTTTCATCAAGCTGATCCTACCGCAAAATTAGATGTAGGCTTAGCAACACCTGAAGATCTTTTAATGATGGGTGCTGCTCATCAGCCTCCGAGTGGCCTAAATTTTTATACACGTCGCAATTCACAAGGTGAAGGGGTGATTGTGATCACTTCTACACGTCCAATGATAGACAGTGAACTTAATATTATTCTTAAAATACAAGAAAGTGGTGCATCACATTTAAAGCATATTAAGCAACCTATAGGACAAAGTTCGAGAGCGATATCAGCTAAAGCAGCTGCGAATGAAAAAACACTTTCACCTAAATATATTGTCAGTGAAAAAGATATTGCGCTCAATTTACCCGAAAGCACTCGCTTCAGTTCACCGATTGCAACAAATGTAAAAGAGCTTAATTTAAAGCAAGAAAATTTATTAAATGTCTCCTCAGCTTTACCACCCATATTAAATAGCTCACAATCAAAGCAAAGCTCTCCAGTAGCAATATCTGTTGTTACAACGCCGATACCAAGCCAAAATCAGGACACTGCAACTGCAAAAATTAGCCCTAAAATCGAAACAAATAATATAAATACGACTGCACCAGTAAAAGTTGAATCAAATCCAACGCCTACCATGACTAAACAGCCTATTGTTCAAGTCGCAGCTCAGCCAGTTCAAACTGCGAGTCAACCACCAACACCAATCGAAAAAGAATCAAAACCACTCGATACAAAGCCAGCCGAACCACAAGAGAAATTTAAAAAACAACAACCTACACAAACAGCACAACAAGCTAAAAAGAAAGCACCTGCCACAAATAGCAATTCCATGACTGCATCTAATAACTCAGCTCAACAGCATGTCGTGCAGCGTAATGAATCTTTGTGGAGTATTGCGCAACAAATCGCATCACAAACACAACAGCCTGTTGCTAAAGTTATGAATCAGATCAAAGCGCAGAATGAGCATGCTTTTATTGGTGGCAATGCAAATCGTTTAAGACAAGGGTCTCGTTTAAATTTCAATCTAAACACAACACCATCTCGTCAGAATACAGCAATAAATCAAATAGCAGCACAGACAACACATCCTCGATCAGGTCAAGCCAAATATCGCCTGCAGCAAGCTGAAATGTCACTAGTCGCTGAAAGTAACCAAGATTCAAGCAATGGAAGTGCGAAAAAAGACACATTACAGCAAAAAACCAGTGCAGATTTATCATTAAAAGTTATGACAGCACGAGAAAAAACCGTTACATTACAAAGAAACGTAACACAGTTAGAATTGGCATTACGCAACAAGGAACAACGTATTCAGCTATTAAATGCTCGGCTTGCAGAGTTACAAGATCAGTTGAAAGTGCAGCAGGAAACTAAAAAGCCAACACGCTAGGTTACGAGAAGATTCTCATAAATTTGCAACAAAGCGGCTCTATCTTTAAGGGGTATAGATCATGTCAACTATAATAATTGTACTGCTAATCGTCGTATTAGTTGTTGCAATCGTTTTAAAAAAACGCAGTGACAACCAAACTACTGCCACATCTAAAAAAGGTGCTACAGCAAAATCAGCGAAGAAAGCAGCTACAACTAAAACTTCACGTACGACATTAGCACGTGAAGAACAGGAATCTGTTCCAGCCGCCGCAACCGCGATTCCAGAGTCTTTACGCCAGAAAATTGAACAGCAAATTCAAAGTGGCAATTATCAAAGCGCAGAAGCACAAATCAATCAAATTTTAAAACAAGATAACTCCCAACATGAGTTATATTTATTTCTCCTTGATATTCACTTAGCTCAAAAAGATGATTTTGCAATTGATCAATTGATCAAACATATTCATGCTTTGAAACTTGATGATATTGCTCAAGCCGCTGAAGCAAAACAACGTGAATATGAAAAAAATAAACAACCTGATGCAATTGAGTACAATTCAGTCTCAAGCCATTTCCAGCAAACCATTACATCAGATAGTTTAGCAAAAGAGCAAAACAACGCAGATTTTGACGCATTAGCGGCATCAAAAACGTCACAATCATTTGATGACTTACAATCTGGATATGTTGCACCAGCAGAAGAAGCTAAACCAGTTGAACCAGTCCCAGAAGTTCAACCATTAGATTTTAATTTTTCCTTTGAGAAAAAGGAAACAACCGAAGCTACGCCAACAATCGAGCAACCAGAGAATAAAGAGCCTGCTCCTTTAGAATTCTCATTCAATTTAGACGCTGCACCTGCAACTTCTCCTGTAGTTGAAGAAGCAAAGCCTGAATTAGATTTCAATTTTTCAAACTTAGAAGTTACAGAACAAAAAACTGAAGCAGCACCAACGTTAGATTTTAGTTTTGAACCGATAGAAAACAAGCAAGTTGAAGTTACAGAAACAGTTACGGAATCAGTTGTTGAACTTGAACCTGTTCAAACCTCGCCTCAAACTACATCTGTTGCAAGCAATGACCCTCTTGTACAATCATTTCCTGATTTACAACAGCTTGATGAAGCACAGCTCAATCTAGAACTTGCTGAGCAATATATTGAATTGGGCGCTTATAATTCTGCACGTGAATTATTAAAAAATAGCCCACCATTTAATGCAGAGCAACAACAACATTCACAAAGTTTACTGAATAAAATAGCTTCCTGAATTTGATCGGTCTAATATAAGCAGTCTCTCAGACTGCTTTTTTTATGATGAATAAAATCGCTTTAATTTATATGGGTGGGACGTTTGGTTGCGTTGGCGAACCATTGATGCCAATGCCAGAACAGGATTTTCTACCTTTACTAGCTAAGATCATTCCACCTCATTTACAGGTCGAATGCTTCGCTGCGCCTAGTATCAAAGACAGTAGTGCCTGCACTGCAACGGATTGGCTAAAGTTGGTACAACAAATCCAGCAATTGCAACTCAATGGTTTTCAACATTTTGTCATTATTCATGGGACAGATACTTTAAGTTACGCTGCAGCAACACTTGCTCGTTTTTTGGGACATTCTTGTCATGCCATCATTACAGGTAGCCAATACCCATTATTGAATGTTGAAGGCAATGATACCCGTGAATTTACAGATGCCACAGGCAACCTATATTTAGCATTAGAGCAAGTCCTCACTTTGCCAACTGGTGTTTATCTTGCATTCCATGAACAAGTTTTTCACGCACAAACGACCTTAAAAGCACATACCACTGAGTTGGATGCTTTCGTCGGTGTTAAAGCAGATCAAAGATGTCAAACCACAGCAGATTTTCTTGTTGTTCAAAATGAATATATTCAGCAAGCAACTGAACTAAGCATCCTAAATTTGATGTTGCAGCCAATTGCAAAAGAACAACTCATTCTACAGTTAAAAAATATTCTGCTTAACCCACCAAATTTCTTGATTCTACAAGGATTTGGCACAGGCAATATTGCAGTAAATGACGAAATTCTAATGCTGTTTGAGCAACTGTATCAAAAAAAATGTCTGCCTATTATCAGCACCCAAGTGACCTTTGGGCAACTAGATCAACGCTATGCCGTCAGTTCATGGATTCAATCTGCCAAAGTTTTAATCAATGATTGCCATAGCCATGCTGATTTATATGCAAAAGTCTTGCAAATCTATTTAAAATATCCGAGCCACGAACAATGGTTCGCGAATTGGCATCAGCATTAATATTTGAGGTTAAAACATGCAACGTTATGCAATCGGTATTGAATTTTGTGGCACGCAATACCGTGGTTGGCAAACCCAGCAGCCTGGCGTTGCAACTGTTCAAGAGACCATCGAGAAAGTACTGAGCCGTATTGCCAATGAGCCCATTATTCTGCATGGTGCTGGACGAACTGATGCAGGTGTACATGCAACCAATATGGTGGCTCATTTCGACACCGAAGCTATTCGCCCAGAACAAGGTTGGATTCGTGGCACCAACAGTCAACTTCCAAAAGATATTTCAATTCAATGGATTAAATGCATGGATGAGAACTTCCATGCACGGTTCAAAGCCACTGCACGACGTTATCGTTATGTCGTCTATAACGCACCCACCCGTCCTGCACTATTGTATAAACAAGTCACTCATCTTTATCAAAAATTAGATGTACCGAAGATGATGGTCGCTGCAGCAAAATTTGAGGGAACGCATAACTTCGAGACCTTCCGAGCTGCTGCCTGTCAATCCAATCAACCCATACGTCATGTAAAACACTGCCGTCTATTTGAACATGGACGCTATTTAGTATTAGATATTCAAGCCGATGGATTTTTACATCATATGGTACGCAATATCATGGGATGCTTACTAGAAATCGGACAAGGTATGTATGAGATTGATCATATCGATACCATGTTTGCCGCAGAAGACCGTACAGCGGCAGGCATCACCGCCCCACCTGATGGTTTATATTTTATTCAGTCCTATTATCCTGATGAGTTTGATTTACCACAGCTGCCTTTAGGTCCCCAATGGTTAAATCTGCCTGAATAAAAAAAGCCTTATCGAGAGATAAGGCTTTTTTCTTAGAAAAATTAACGCTGTTTACGCTTACGATATTCAACAGGGGTTTCATTCGTCCAACGCTTAAATGCACGATAGAACGTACTTGGTTCAGAAAAACCTGTTAAATACACGATTCTTTCTACACTTTCATTGGTATTCGCCAATAATTTCTTCGCTAGGCGGCAACGATAATCTGAAAGGATTTGCTGGAAGCTTGTATTCGCCTCGCTAAGCTGTGTTCTTAAGCGTCGTGGCGTGATGCTTAATTGAGCTGCAACTGTTTCTAACGTAGTTTCACCACTTTCTAAAGTTGAACCAATGGCACGGCGTACCTCGCCCACCAAATCATATCGGGCGAGTTCCTGCAACTTCTCAATCGCTAGTTGTTCATGTAATTGTAGTAGTTCTGGTTCAGCTTGCCACAATGGGTAATCAAGCACAGCATGATCAAAATAAAGGCGGGTTTCTTTTTGACCCAGACTGACAGGACAGCCATACACTCGAAAATATTCATCATCATCCGCACCCTCATTGAAGTTAAAGTCAATGTAGATCGGCTGAAACTGCCCTTCGGTGATGAATTTAAAGAAGCGAAGAATACCTGACATCGCACATTCAGAAAAATGGCGATTGACCAGATTGTCAGACCAGTACTGTTCGCCATTGCTTAAATAACAGCGTCCATCCTGAATCACCAGTTTGGCATCAAAGGCATCACTGATCAAACGCTGATAAGCTAAAGCTCGTTTTAGACCCTCACCAAATGTTTCACTACTAATAAATAGATGCTCAATCACCTGACCACGATAGAGTGGTAAATGCTCACCTAAATGCAATCCAATATCAGGATCATTGCTAACTTCCTGTGCAGCAATCCAAAATGCATTTTGCGCACTTAATGGCGTTCTGGCATTGGTATCAATTTGATTTAGCGCTACCCCTGCTTTTGTTAGAATCTCTTCAGTTGGCAATCCCGCTTTACGAATTGCCTGATAACCAAAGCGCAATACAACTGATGCATCTGTTAACTGACCCACTCAGTGCCCTTCCCTGTAGATACGTTCTTGTAACAATAACAACAATTTTAGATTAACGTTGATTGACCAAACTGACAACAATATTCTGCTTCTTTTGTTAAAAAAGATTGTCAATTGTCCGACAGTTTTTATGAATAAAGATCTAAAAGGTTTACATACGCTTCACCTTGTAAAATTCAAATAAATTGACTATAATTTGCCCCTTTCCAATTTGATCATCAGGTAGGCTATGGCCAATAAAGAGGAACTCATTGAGTTCGAAGGCGTTGTCACCGAAACGCTTCCTAATACGATGTTCCGTGTACGTTTAGAAAACGGTCACGAAGTTATTGCTCACATTTCTGGTAAAATGCGCAAACACTATATCCGTATTTTGACGGGTGACAGTGTAAAAGTAGAAATGACACCTTATGACTTAACAAAGGGTCGTATCACTTATCGTGCGCGCTAAGAGATTCGTGAATGCAAAAAAGCCACATTTTGTTTGTGGCTTTTTTTATGCTTGATTCTTATTACTCACTCAAACGTGTTGTTTTACATCCTACCGTTTGACACTCACGCAATCTTTCCTCTAACCAATGATTACGCTCTTGTGTTGTCGTAAGTCTACATTGCACGCTTACGCTATTTTTTTGATCATCAGTACATTCTGCATCTCGATGATGAATCCATGCGAGCTGGGACTTTTTAAGAATCTTTTGTTGTGTCTCATTGAGTTGGTGACGCAATTGCTGGTAATTTTTATTTAAATCAGCATCAGCACTCGCATAAATTTTATTCGTGCAATAAATATCATCATACGTATTGCGTGCCTTATCACAATTATCTGCATGACTGAATGTTGCTAAAGCGCCACACATCAGTCCAAATATAAATTTGTGCATCAAGTTTTTTCAATCGCTTAATATCCTATCTATGTAAGCACATTTGAACTCAATTGAATATTGCCTAAAAATAGACTAGTTTGTATATTTTTATCAATTCACACAAATGAACTCGACACCAACATCATTTAAGGATTGAATAAGCATAGATGAGAGGATAAAGATTAATCAAAATAAAAATTTAAGTATTTGTTATTTCTAATCATATTATCTTTACAAGCATGTACCACTGCATACCAGAATCGAACCAGCCTACCTGATTATTTACAACTTTTTATCGGGCAATCTGCAACCATAATCCAACAGCAGTTCGATTTAAAACCTCTAGGTTTTCAGACTATCACCCAACCAATCAAACAAAGCAATCAGCTGATTTACACTGTCATTCACCCAATTCGTATTCCTATTCCTATCGCTCAATCGGCTGAACTTGGTGCTCAAAATATACCAATTCAAAGTGCAGGCAATACAGACAGTACTTATGATCTCAATTTAAAATGTCACATCATTTTTGAGCTAGACCAACAGCAAATTGCTCACTCTATTCGCTATGAAGGCAAGGCTTGTTAGTTCGCACATATACATTAAGTTATAAAAAAACGCAGCCCAAGCTGCGTTTTTTATTGGCTATAATTCTTAGTTTAGTGCTGAAACTACAGCTTCACCCATAGCATCTGTACCAACTTTTGTCATGCCTTCAGACATAATATCTGCTGTACGCAAACCTTGATCTAATACTTGACCCACAGCATCTTCAATTGCTTTTGCTGCAGCTTCTTCACGGAAGGTATAACGTAACATCATCGCAACTGAAAGAATAGTTGCCAATGGATTAGCAACATTTTGACCAGCAATATCTGGTGCAGAACCATGACATGGCTCATACATGCCTTTGCCATTTTCATCTAAAGATGCAGAAGGCAACATGCCGATCGAACCTGTCAACATTGCTGCTTCGTCAGATAAGATATCACCAAATAAATTACCTGTAACGATCACATCAAACTGCTTTGGTGCACGCACTAACTGCATCGCGGCATTGTCAACATACATATGTGAGAGTTGAATATTTGAATATTGTGCTTGCTGTAAATCAGTAACCGTTTGCTTCCACAATTCAGTCACTTCCAATACATTGGCTTTATCAACCGAGCATACTTTACCACCGCGCAAGCCTGCTAGCTCGAATGCAACTTTGGCGATACGCTTGATTTCACTTTCTGAATAAACATCAGTGTTATAGCCTTGTTTTTCGCCATTTTCTAATTCGCGAATACCACGTGGTTGACCAAAGTAGATCCCCCCCGTTAATTCACGCACAATGAGGATATCCAAACCTGCAACGATTTCTGGCTTCAAACTTGAAGCATCAGCCAATTGTGGATAAAGAATCGCAGGACGTAAATTTGCGAATAAATTCAATTCGCTACGAATTTTAAGCAAACCACGTTCTGGACGAATCGAACGTTCAATGGTATCCCACTTAGGACCACCAACCGCACCTAATAAAATGGCATCAGCATTTTTAGCTTGTTCGCTTGTTACAGCTGGATAAGGTTCACCGTGAGCATCAATTGCTGCACCCCCCAGTAAACCTTGTTCCCATGTCAAACCTAAATTAAATTTTTGATTCACCTTAGTTAGTACTTGCTCAGCTGCACCAACAATCTCAGGACCAATTCCATCACCTGCCAAAATTAAAATATGTTTAGACATCTATTTTTCCAGTTTCATTAGCGCAGTTTTTAACTGCAAATCATTAAATCTTTTTCTCAACAAACTCGCCGAGTCCTGTCACCACATCATATGGGCGGCAGAAGCGGCGAATGGTATGCTGCTCTTGCTGTAAATCCACACATAAGGGTTCAGGTGCAGACACATTCAACAGGCTATCTGAGCGTTTTTCCCTGTCCCGATACATTTTAAAGGTATAGCTTTGATGCGGCTTGAATGCATGAATCACATGGAAGGTTTCAGCTCGGTCTGGTGAAATAGGATAAAAGCGAATGACTACTTCATATTGTTTGGCTGGTACATTTAAGTAGACTTGTTGTTTTCTACTAAAAACCGAACCATGCAATCGTACAATCCCTCGCTCCATCGCCTGTTGGCTAATACGGTGCGATTTGGCATCGATCACGGCAATGTCATTGATTCGTTCAAACTCACAATTTTCGACGCCTGAACAATACAAAGTTGCATTTTCTGCTTTATTGCCTACTGTATTTTGGGCAATACGAACCTGATCAACAACAGTCGGCGCGTTTTGGCATGCCGTTAACGTTGTCGCAAGACCTAAACACAGCAAAATACTGTAAGCGAGTCTTCTTTTCATTATTCGAGCCCAGTCCTCATAACATGCACACATGCAAGCAAATATTATTCGCTAGCATGTTAGCAAGAGTTCAATGTCTGCGCTATGACTATCTTTAAAATGTCCCCAGACATTAAAGTATCTCCACTCAACAAAAGCCTAGGCCTTTATTTCCTGAAATACCCAGGGACGCGCCTGTTTGGCTTTTTCTTCATAGGCACGGATATCATCTGCCACTTGCAAAGTTAAGCCAATATCATCCAAACCATTTAATAAGCAGTGCTTACGGAAGGGATCAATTTCAAATTTAAATGCTTCACCTGTTGGCGTGCGCACTTCCTGAGCTTCTAAATCGATGGTCAATTGATAACCTTCTGTTTCAGCACATTCCTTGAATAACTGATCAACAATCTCTTCAGATAAAATCACAGGCAACATGCCATTTTTAAAGCAGTTATTAAAGAAAATATCTGCAAAGCTTGGCGCGATCACGGTACGGAAACCATACTCATTTAAAGCCCAAGGTGCATGCTCACGACTAGAGCCACAGCCAAAGTTCGTGCGTGCCAATAAAATCGTTGAACCTTGATAACGCGGTTTATTCAATACAAATTCAGGGTTAATTGGACGTTTGCTAATATCTTGCCCTAAATAACCTTCATCCAGATAACGCAATTCATCAAATAAGTTATCGCCAAAACCTGTACGCTTAATTGACTTTAAAAACTGCTTTGGAATGATTAAGTCGGTATCAACATTTGCACGATCTAAAGGTGCAACAATACCTTGTTCTACAGTGTATTTTTTCATGATTTTGCTCCTTTAGAATGAACGTACATCAACAAAATGGCCTGCTATTGCAGCCGCTGCAGCCATTGCAGGGCTCACCAAATGTGTACGACCACCGTTACCCTGACGACCTTCAAAATTACGATTCGAAGTAGATGCACAATGTTCACCTGGTTGTAATTTATCAGCGTTCATTGCTAAGCACATTGAACAACCTGGCTCACGCCATTCAAAACCAGCGTCTAAGAAAATTTGATCCAAGCCTTCTTGTTCTGCTTGTTGCTTCACCAAACCTGAACCTGGAACGATCATCGCCTGTTTAATACTAGATGCAACTTTACGCCCTTTCACGACATCTGCCGCAGCACGAATATCTTCAATACGAGAATTGGTACATGAACCAATAAAGACACGATCCAATTGAATATCAGACAACGCTTGACCAGCAGTTAAACCCATATATTGATAAGCACGAGTCCAGTCATTACGTTGAACATCATCTTTTGCTTGTTCTAAAGTCGGTACTGCTTGCGAAACAGGAATCACCATTTCTGGTGAAGTTCCCCAAGACACTTGCGGTTCAATTTCTGCACCGTTTAACTCAACAACAGCATCAAACACTGCATCTGCATCAGAATGCAAAGTATTCCAGTATGCAACTGCTTGATCCCATTGCTCTGCTTGAGGTGCGTAGTTACGACCTTTTACATATTCAATGGTTTTATCATCTACAGCTACCATACCCACGCGTGCGCCAGCCTCGATCGCCATATTACAAACAGTCATACGACCTTCAATCGACATATCACGGAATACTTGACCACCAAATTCGATTGCGTAACCTGTGCCACCCGCTGTACCGATTTTGCCAATAATCGCTAAAACCACGTCTTTAGGAGTGACACCTTTACCTAATACACCGTCAACACGAACAAGCATATTCTTCGATTTTTTCTGTACCAAGCATTGAGTCGCTAAAACATGCTCAACTTCAGATGTTCCAATACCATGTGCTAAACAACCAAATGCACCATGCGTAGCCGTGTGAGAATCACCACACACAACAGTCATACCAGGTAATGTTAAACCTTGTTCTGGACCAACAACATGTGCGATACCTTGACGGATATCATTAATACCAAATTCAACGATATTAAAGGTCTTACAGTTATCATCTAAGGTTTGAACTTGGATACGAGAAGTATCATCTTCAATCCCTGCAATGCCTTGTTCACGCTCTTTTTTAGAGGTTGGTACATTGTGATCAGGTGTTGCGACATTGGCACTTAAACGCCATGGTTGACGTCCTGCAAGCTGTAAACCTTCAAATGCTTGTGGACTAGTCACTTCATGTAATAAATGACGATCAATGTAAATTAAACACGATCCATCATCACGCTCAGTGACTAAATGATCATCCCATAATTTGTCATATAATGTTTTGCCTGCCATGTCTTCGCTCTCCGTGGTGCTTGCCATAGGACTGGGTATTTGTAATCTTAGCTTGATTATAACAACCGTTTCACATAAATCTAATTTATCATTTTTATAAATTAAAAAACTTTTAGGAATAAAAAACTCTTTCAAATGATTCAGGATTTCAAATGATTCAGGATTTCAAATGATATATAAGCTTGAATTATATAAAAAACTAGAAACTAGCACTCATATGAAGACTTATCGTTGATTCATTTATAAATCCAATAACGACAAGCTAAAAATTCTTTTTTACAATACAAATGATAATGATTATTATTTAAATAATTAAGATTTAAAATGGTGACTCAGATGGCAAATATTCAACAATTCGTGATAAATAACCAACGAACTTTAAAAAAAACCTTGAGTTACTACATCATGCACATCACTGTTGCTATGATGGTGGCATATCTAGTGACAGGCAATTTGATCATGGCAGCAACGCTCAGTTTGCTTGAGCCAACAGTGCAAGCCTTTGCATTTTTCTTCCATGAAAAAGTATGGAGTCGTTTCTAGAACCTATCCGTTGCAGATACAACGAATTTAAACGCCTTATGGAAAGCCAATATGAATCTTGCTGCTTTTGAAGCATTTGTGAAAGTGATGGAAACAGGTTCTATTTCAATCGCTGCAGAATTATTATTTATCACTCAACCTGCTGTCACTAAACGTATTCATAGTTTAGAAGATTACTTTGGCGTAAAATTATTTGAGTCAGCAGGTCGTGGTATTCAACCAACACATGCTGCACATTCATTACTTCCAAAAGTAAAAACATGGTTAAATGAATTAGGTGAGATTCACCACACACTTAGCCATGAACAGACTCAGGTGCAAGGTCGCCTTAAAATTGGCACTAGCCATCATATTGGTCTACATCATCTCGCCGAACCACTTAAGAAATTTGTTCAACTTTTTCCTCAAGTCACTTTAGATGTGCATTTTGTCGACTCTGAACAAGCACATGAACAAGTCCTTGCGGGAGAGTTAGAACTTGCCTTTTTAACGTTACCCCCAGCAGGTGATGATCGACTCAGCTACGTGACTATTTGGAATGACCCCTTAGTATTTGTGAGTGCACCTTTTCATCCTTTGGCAAAACAAACTCAACTTAATCTTGAAGATTTGATCGCCTATCCTAGTCTTTTGCCTGCTGCACAAACTTATACGAGTCAAATTACGTTGTCAGAGTTTGAAAAGAATGGTCTAAAACCCAAAATAACCATGAGTAACAATCCTTTAGAATCTATTAGGATGCTTGTTTCAATAGGTTTGGGTTGGTCGGTTTTGCCTAAAACATTTCTAAACGAAGATTTAAAACAACTCGATTTAAATTTAAAAATGAATCGTCAACTCGGTATGGTTTGGCATCCTGCACGGATTCAATCTAGAGCTGCTGAAGAGCTGATTCAACTGATGAAAAACGATTAAATTTAATCCCCACCACAACTGCTACAACTACTTCCACAACTCGATGATGAGGACGACTGTTCTTGTAAATATTTTGCATAATCTTTAGTCATTTTATCCAAATCAAAGTGTTGGCCATGCTCCCAATTCAGAGCTTGGTCAATTGCAAATAATCGAGGCATTTGCGTCGTGTTTCTAGGATTATATCCATGCAACAAACAACTATATTTCCATGCTTCAAATAATTGCTTCGCTTGTTGCTCTGCTTGAGTCTCATCACCATAAGGATGATGATTCAACTCTCGGCCAATAGTCTGAATGCATAATTTTCTGTATTGATCAGGATATTCCAACATCTCATGCCATAAGGCATCGACTGCGTTTGAAGGCATTGCATATGCTTGCTGTTGAATTGCATGCAGGGCTAGATAATCTTTAAATCCTGCCTCAATCAGGCGACGTTGCTTTAAACTAATATGTGGGTAGTGTTGTTGTAACGATCGCATAAAAACAGGGTCAAGTTTTATCTCTTGAATCTTTTGTAGTTTTTGTCTTCTGCTTCGAATGATCAGTAAATGGTTAAAGACCAGCAGCATCCATATACTCGGCAAAATCACCCAAGCTGTAAACAGATGTTGTTGCCAACTAAACATTAGTAAAACAATCAAGATGGGCAATATAATCCATCGTATTTTTAAGTGTTGTTGTTGTCGATCTAGTTTCAGTAACACATCAAGCGTAGGGGAAGTATTTTCTTCCTGATTTATTTTTATTTTCATAGTTTTATCTTAAGAAGAAAAGATGACAGTTATATGACAAAAACCTCCCAAATGGGAGGCTTTTAACTTGATTATGCAATCTGTAATAAACGGCGAATTTGCTGTGTGATTTGATTCACATCAAGGTTTTGATTTGAAATCGTCATCGTCAATAATTGATCTGAACGGAATGTACGATCAATTTCTAACATGATATGGGTTTGCTGTGCTTCAGCGACGAATGAAACTTCTACCTCATTAAAGCCACTAAACATATGTGAGGATACAAACTCTAACTCCTGATAGCAGCCAATTGTCGATCTAAAGTTTCGAGCTGTAAGCTGTCCTTTTTCGACATCAACTGTAGATAAAACAAAACCACACTGTTGCATCGCTTGCAAAAAGCTTTGCATTGCTGCTGTTGGCAGTACTTTTAGATAATCACGATCAGTAGCATCTAAGCCCCAATCAACATCCATATGAGTCTGAATCCAAACTCGCGCACCATTTCTACGACACGCAACTTCTGTAATTGGTGTTTCAAAAGGCAATTGGATACTAAATGGGAAAGAATGAGCCTGATGTGCAGGTAATAAGAATCTCGAATTCACTAACCATTCTTGTAAAACCAAAGGTTGATTAAACTCATGATCACCAGATTCTACTTCTGCCATCGTCATCAATTGTAAATAAAGACCATTAATTTCTTTATCAGAAGATCCCCCTTTGAAACTAATTTCCCCATGCAGTGTCTCACCTGCTTGCAAGTTTGGATTCTGTAAACGTGTTTCTACAGTCACGCCTTGAAGACCCAAACCAGACATAATTTTATTAAACATTTTTCTCTAACCTTTCGAATTATTTCATATCATCTGTAGCAGCATACTTATTGTTACAGCGCATCATCTCCAGCGAGCTGAATCTTACCATCAGCAACTTCATTCATAAATTGCTGATAGTCATTTAGATTGCGTTCTGCATAAGCTTCTGCATACGATTGTAATACCTCTACGATCGCACTACCCTCACCGAGATATCCCATCAATACGTCAGCATTTCCAGCCTTAGCGTGAGCATGAGCTAAAGCCAAACCACAACTTTCAGCATATTCATAAAAATATTCATCATCCATATCACTCAGATCAACTGAAATTTTCATATCGCGTAATTGGCGTACATGGAAATGTTGATCAAGTGTTGAAGAGAAACCTAGGAAAATATCACTAGCGGCTTGCATGAGTTGCTGACCATGCACTACGCGCTCACCTTCATGTGTCACTTTGTCCAAAAATAACGAACTAAGAATAGAAGGATTAGCTTCTTTCATTTGTAAAATTAATGGTTCACGATCCGCATCCTGGAATAATGCGATGGCTGATCGTGTCCCCACACTCCCCACCCCAACCACTTTTAATGCCACATCGGTACGTTGATAACGGTCAAATAAAACCTGCCGATCATATTTCAATGAATCACGATACTGTCTAAAAAACTCATCAACATTTTTGTTGAATGGTTCATTTAACTTTGGATGCCAAAGCAAAGGTTCATCATCAATAAAGTGTCGAAAACCCGTCTCTTTGTCCTGCTGGGTCAGTTTAGGTAAAACCGAGTGGGCATTTCTTTTCTGGGCGGAGTCCAGATGTTTGGCTCGTTTCTTTCGGAGCTTCCGACATTCCGTATTTTCTAACAACGTACTGGCATCGACTTTGTCATACCAAACTTGTAGGGGTGATAATTCAGTATTTTGCAGTAGATGTTGGCGATAACTATTCAGCATAGTTTTAATGGCTTTTAAACCGACTTTATCAGCAAGATCAATATCACGTGCTGCAATCACAAAACTGGTTGCTAAACGTTTTAAATCCCACTCAAATGGCGCAACTAAAGTTTCGTCAAAATCATTAATTCCAAATAACAGATTACGTTCAGGGCTAGCAAAACCACCAAAATTGCTTAAATGACAATCCCCACAAATTTGCTGGAATAACCCTGAGTTAAACTGCTCCCATGCTTGATCAAACAACATTAAAGAAGGCATACCACGATAATAGGTAAATGGAGAAACACTCATACGCTTGGCACGAATGGGCTTAAGCTTTTCTAAACGTCCCTGATTGCTCCAATCATAAATGCTTAATGCAGATATACCCTGTGGTCGCACTGACAACTGTGACAGTTGTTCTCTTGGAATTTTTTTACGCTGAGCCTTGCCCAATTTGAAACCATCGCGTTTACTCAGCACCTGACCTTGATAACTGTGTCGGGTTAAATCAATGCTTTGCTCTTTCCACAACTTCTCTGGCAATTCAATTTGTTGTTTTTTCATTATTTCCCCCTATCAAAAACATTTTTATATCAAAAAAACCCTTTCCTAAAAACAAAATATTTTCACTTCTTATTCTGCTGAGCTTTTTGATAGTTTAGCCTTTGCTTTTTCACATATTTTTTCGCTATAAAATAAACTAACATCGCAAAAGGTAAAATCAAAAATAGTGCACCTACGCCAAAAGCAACATAGGCAAAATAAACATTCCCAATTAAAAAACAGATTCCTAATAATGTAAGTTGTACGATCAATTCGCCACAACCTTCGGCGACATAATCTAGCCAGGTTGGTTTTTTAGTTTGTTCAGTTTCATTAGGATACTCTTTCATTTTTTATCTCCAATTCATTGTTCTTATTTACTATATTAAACATATCGAACAGCTCAATATGTTTAACATTTTTTATATTCTTCGCTTAAATCGACCAGTCTTGAATATCCCAATCTTGATCTTGCGCCAATTTTTCTAAACGATCATCAGGATTCACTGCAATTGCATGGGTTGCATATTCAAGCAAAAAACGATCATTGATTGAATCTGAATACGCCCAAGACTCATCAACTGCTCTTCCCTGTAACCATTGATTTAAACGAGCAAGCTTACCTTTCTGATAACAAGGTAAACCTGTCACCTTACCCGTATACTTCCCATCAAGAACTTCGGCATTGGTGGCAATAATTTCAGTAATACCAAATTCACGAAAAATCGGAGCCGTAATAAAATCACTGGTTGCAGTAATCCCAACAATCGCATGACCTAAATCTTGATGCTTTTTAATTGCATCAAAACCTTTCGGACGCATTTGGGGACGAATCACTTTTTGCATAAACAACTGGTGTAGTTCAGTTAAATAAGTATTGTCATGCTTGGTCAAAAATTCAAAGACAAATTCGTTATAGGCAATCGGATCAAGTTGTCCTGCCTTATAGTCCTCGTAGAATTTATCATTCATTTGACGATGATGAACTGGATCAACCAAACCTTCATTCACTAAAAACTCACCCCATGAGTGGTCAGAATCGGTATTTAACAGGGTGTGATCTAAATCAAACAAAGCCAATTTCATATAAATGCTCATTTAAATGCAAATTAAAGAAAAAAAACGTAAATCTATTTCCGTAAGTGACTAAAAATTCGTTAAGATCATAGCAATTTTAAACATTTTACTTTGACCTTTTTCGAGTTGGACGTGAAGAGTGACTGTCCCCGAGATCAAAGTCAACGATATAGAGAAAATTTAGGTAGCCAAATGATCGACTCAGAAGGTTTCCGACCCAACGTCGGGATCATTTTGGCAAACGATGACGGACAAGTTTTATGGGCAAAACGCATTGGTCACAATGCTTGGCAATTTCCACAAGGAGGGATCCAGTTTGGAGAAACCCCTGAACAGGCACTTTATCGTGAACTGAGAGAAGAAGTCGGTTTATTGCCCGAACACGTCCAAATAGTAGCGCAGACTAAAAGTTGGCTGCGTTATCGTTTGCCACATCGGTACATTCGGTCAGATTCTGATCCGGTATGTATTGGACAAAAGCAAAAGTGGTTTTTACTGAAATTAACGGCATCGCCGCATCATATTCAGTTAAATCTATCAGACCCACCCGAGTTCGATCAATGGCAATGGGTGAGTTACTGGTATCCATTAGGTCAAGTAGTGAACTTCAAAAGAGATGTTTACCGCAGAGCCATGATGGAATTGTGTTTACAATTACCGTAGCGTTAATCGTCAACAAATCATCACTTTAAGCAATGATTTTTGATCATAGAGCTGTTATAACTAGACCGATAACGATTTATAAATTGGAGTAAACATCCATGTCAAACATGCAACTCGACACGCTTAGACGCATTGTGCAGGAAATCAATGCGTCCGTCAGTTTGCATGATTCTTTGGACATTATGGTCAATCATGTGGCTGAAGCGATGCATGTCGATGTATGCTCCATTTATTTATTGGATGAACGAAATAAACGCTATGTGCTCATGGCTTCAAAAGGTTTAAAACCTGAAGCTGTTGGACATGTTTCTTTGAGTGTTGGTGAAGGTCTCGTCGGTTTAGTCGGTAACCGTGAAGAAATTGTAAACTTAGATAACGCACCTAAGCATGAACGCTTTGCTTATTTGCCTGAAACAGGTGAAGAGCTATTTAACTCATTTCTTGGCGTACCCGTGATGTATCGCCGTAAAGTGATGGGCGTTTTAGTTGTTCAAAATAAAGAACCTCAAGACTTTAGTGAAGCGGCTGAATCATTTCTCGTTACTTTATGTGCGCAACTCTCAGGGGTAATTGCCCATGCACATGCGGTCGGAAATATTGATGTTTTCCGCAAACCAACCAGTGGTTCATCTTACAAAACCTTCCAAGGGGTTTCAGGTGCTGGAGGGATTGCATTAGGTCGCGCCATCGTGCTCTATCCCCCAGCCGATCTTGCTGCAATTCCCGATCGTGAAGCTGAAGATATCAGTGATGAACTTGAGCTATTAGATCAAGCGATTGCTGCGGTACGTTTAGAGATCCAATCTTTAGATGAGAAAATGCAAGACTCATTGATGTCAGAAGAACGTGCGTTATTTAGCGTGTTCCTGCGGATGTTAGATGAAAATGCGTTACCAAGTGAGATTAAAGATCACATTCGTGCAGGCAGTTGGGCACAAGGTGCGGTGCGTAAAGTCATTGACAAGCATGTGGTGCTGTTTGCACAAATGGAAGATGACTACCTGCGTGAACGGGTTTCTGACCTTAAGGACTTGGGACGGCGCATTTTGGCCTGCCTACAGGAGGCGGATTCCAGCCATCGTGAACTTAGCCCAGACAGTATTTTAATTGGTGAAGAAATTAGTACGGCGGCTTTAGTTGAACTTCCTGTTGATAAAATCGCTGCGATTGTGACTTCTGAAGGCGCTGCCAATTCACACATGGTAATCGTGGCACGCGCTCTGGGGATTCCAACCGTTGTGGGTGTCACCGAATTGCCAATCAACACCCTTGATGACATTGAGATGATTGTCGATGCCTATCAGGGACGTGTTTTTGTTAACCCACCACGTCGATTACGTCAACGATATAAAGAAGTCCAGAAAGAAGAAGAACAAATCGCCAAAGATTTGAAGCAATATGAAACCAAAGATGCGATTACACCTGATGGTGTCTCTATTCCTTTATTCGTAAATACAGGTTTGATGATTGACGTTGTTCGTGGCGTGCAACGTGGTGCGAAAGGTGTCGGTTTATATCGCAGCGAAATTCCATTTATGCTACGCGAACGCTTCCCTGGTGAAGAAGAACAACGTGCCATCTATCGTCAGCAGTTGAGCCATTTTGCGAATAAGCCCGTGATTATGCGAACTCTCGATATTGGTGCGGATAAAGATTTACCTTATTTTAGTATTGAAGAAGAAAACTCGGCATTAGGTTGGCGTGGTCTACGCTTTACTCTGGATCATCCTGAAATTTTCTCAGCGCAAATCCGTGCCATGCTAAAAGCTAGTATTGGTTTGAATAATTTGCATATTTTGTTGCCGATGGTGACAAGTGTCAGTGAAGTTGAGGAAGTCTTGTATCTATTGGAACGAGACTGGTTAGCTGTACAAGAAGAAGAACAAGTCAAAATCACTAAGCCTAAAATTGGGATCATGGTTGAAGTACCAAGTGTACTTTTACAAATTGGTGAGTTTGCGGAGCTAGTCGACTTCTTTTCAGTTGGCTCAAATGACTTAACCCAATATTTATTGGCTGTTGATCGTAACAATCCTCATGTAGCTAACGTATATTCGCACTTTCATCCGTCTGTCTTACGTGCTTTAAACCGTTTAGTAGAAGATTGTCATATCTATCAAAAACCAGTCAGTGTCTGTGGTGAAATGGCAGGAGATCCATTATCTGCCATTCTACTGATGGCGATGGGTTTCAATACACTTTCTATGAGTTCTAGCAATATATTAAGAGTTCGTAAAGCGATTTGTCATGTCCCAATGAGTGATGCAAAACAACTCTTAGACGATGTTTTACACATGAATAACCCTCTGGTCATTAAAAGTTGGCTTGAACACTACTTTAAAACGCATGGTCTTGCAGATATGGTAAAATCAAATCGTTTGGTCAGTGCCTAGAAAATAACTAGGGCATCCTTTCAAGGATGCCTTTACACAACTGCAACAGGTGAAAAACCTCCTGTTTTTATATATGAGCATACAAGCTGAATTTGGGAGTTGATTATACAATTACCCTTAATGAACTATTCAATTCCCTTTAATTGGTTATTTTAATGGGACTTTTTCAAATTTTAACAATTTATTGCTCAACAATTCTCATTGCCAGATTTAAGATTTAAACAGCTTCAATCGGATAAAGCATTTATGACATCAACTTTAATCCATTGGAAAAAAAACTTTCATCAATCTAGAGTAAAAATACAACGGATGTAAACCACATCATTACAAATCAGTTTAGGCATCTTCATTTTTGATACCCATTTTGTAGCTGATAAGGTTGAACATTCATATCTTTGAACGGTCAAACAGTTCGGATGACCCAGCTCACAGGTCATCTTGATGGAGATAGAACATGAGCCAAGACGATAAAAAATGTCCTTATAGCCACTTAACCACTGATTTTGGTGCACCCGTGGTGGATAATCAAAATAGTATGACAGCAGGTGCTCGGGGTCCTTTATTAGCCCAAGATTTATGGCTAAATGAAAAACTTGCCAACTTTGTCCGTGAAGTGATTCCTGAACGTCGTATGCACGCTAAAGGTTCTGGTGCATTCGGTACATTTACAGTTACCCATGATATTACTCAATATACTCGCGCTAAAATCTTTAGCGAAATCGGCAAAAAAACAGAAATGTTTGCTCGTTTTACCACGGTTGCAGGTGAACGTGGCGCAGCGGATGCTGAACGAGATATTCGTGGTTTTGCCTTAAAATTTTATACTGAAGAAGGTAACTGGGATATGGTAGGTAATAATACCCCTGTATTCTTCTTACGTGATCCACGCAAATTCCCAGATCTCAACAAAGCAGTAAAACGCGACCCAAAAACCAATCTACGCAGTGCTACCAATAATTGGGATTTCTGGACTTTATTACCAGAAGCCCTGCATCAAGTCACGATTGTAATGTCAGATCGCGGTATCCCTGCTAGCTACCGACATATGCATGGTTTTAGTAGTCATACCTATAGCTTCATTAATGCAGCGAATGAACGTTTCTGGGTGAAATTCCACTTTAGAACGCAACAAGGCATTAAAAATCTGACTGATGCAGAAGCTGGTGAATTGGTGGGTCAAGACCGTGAAAGCCATCAACGCGATTTATTCGATGCCATCGAACGTCAAGACTATCCAAAATGGACGCTTTTCGTACAAATCATGCCAGAACAAGATGCTGAGAAAGTTCCATATCATCCATTCGATTTAACTAAAGTTTGGCCTCATGGTGACTATCCACTGATTGAAGTTGGTGAGTTTGAACTCAATCGCAACTCTGAAAACTTCTTTCTGGATGTGGAACAGTCAGCCTTTGCACCAAGCAATCTTGTTCCTGGTATCAGTGCCTCACCAGACCGTATGCTACAGGCACGCCTGTTTAACTATGCGGATGCGCAACGTTACCGTTTAGGCGTGAACTATCAACAAATTCCAGTGAATGCTGCTCGCTGCCCTGTTCACAGTAATCACCGCGATGGTCAAGGTCGCATTGATGCCAACTATGGTGGTTTACCACATTATGAACCTAACAGCTTCGGCCAATGGCAAGAACAGCCGCAATACAAAGAACCTCCATTGAAAATCAATGGCGATGCAGACTTCTGGGATTATCGTGAAGATGATAATGACTACTTCAGTCAACCTCGTGCCTTGTTCGAGTTAATGACACCTGAACAGCAAGATGCCTTATTTGGCAATACAGCACGCGCGATGGGTGATGCGTTGGACTTTATCAAGTATCGTCATATCCGAAACTGCTATGCTTGCCACCCTGCTTATGGCGAAGGTGTTGCAAAAGCACTTGGTATGACTGTTGCTGATGCACAAGCTGCCCGTGAGACTGACCCTGCTCGTCATTTACCAAGCTTTCTTTAAACCCTAAAACATCCAAATAAAAAGCCATCTTCGGATGGCTTTTTTTATGAACTTAGGTAACAATTTAGTCAATCTCTTCTCTGTACACGACAAATTTCATAGAGCCCTTGTCCTATCAGGCTTTTTCTTTCTTAAAATTGCGAGCACTTTCTTAAATTCTTCTTTTTTTCCAAAACCAATCAAACGTAGAATAGCCATCTGAA
>NZ_JACAXC010000038.1:0-25576 GCF_013391535.1 Acinetobacter sp. SwsAc4 | reverse complement strand
TTCCGAATTTATGACAAATCTGAGGGTAAAACCAAGAATGATTACTTTATGGATATGTTAAGTGAAGTACTTAGTTGGGGTGCAAAGATTCAATTTATTACAGGTGATAGTTGGTATTCATCGACTGAAAATCTAAAAACCATAAGAAAATATGGTATTCGATTTATGTTTGGTGTCGACAGTAACCGTAAGGTTTCCCCTGAAAAAGGACAATGGTTTCAACTGCGTTTATTGCCGAATTTTCATCAGGGTCAAGTGGTCTGGCTCAAAGATTTTGGCTTTGTACAATTATTTAAGACTCAGTTAAAAGAACAGCAGAGGTTTTATATTGTGTATCAAGATGAAGATGATTTATTGTCCTTTGAGGGTTTTTATGAATTACATTCAAGTCATTGGAAAATAGAACAATATCACCGAGTGATTAAACAGGTTTGTCATATTGAAAAGTTTCAGGTAAGACGATCTAAACTGATTTTGAATCATATTTTTGCAGCCTTGATGGCCTACGTCGAGATACAAAAGAACCAGTTTGAGCGGATCTTTGAAAATGTATATCGTTGGCAAAAGAACTTATTTAGACCAATCATCAAAGACTTCATTGATGACTTTATTCTCGATAAAAATCATCTGCTACCACAGAGAATCTATAAATGATAGTGCGTAAGTCCTATTTTAAATATCTTGCCTTTTTAGATTTCGAGCGACTCTCAGTAATGCGCCCTATCCACCTGCGGGTTGGATATAGGGTTCAATTCTGGCAAAATTAGTATTTTCTTGCTTATGAATGGTTTGTTCTGAGTTATCAATCATGTTGCCCTCATCTGAGCTATTTTTTAACATTTGCTACAGATAGGATTAACATGAATTATGCTTCTTTTCTATTCTTGATTTGTCTGATTCGATCAATTAGAGCGTTAAAATCTCTCTTGATTTTAACAATTACAACCAAGCCCAAAACAAAAAACTTACTGGCAATTGCTCAAAATCACCAGTAAAAGACAAAAACCAAGCTTAGGATTAAAAAACATAAGCTATTGCTTCGATTGAGCTGATGATTGTACATGAGCAGCATTTTGCTTCTGTTGCGATGGCATATAATCAGGTTGGTTGCTCACAGCCAGAAAGAAAAAGACTAAAAATAAACAACCCAATAAAATACTGATTCCAACCGCAAGGTATGGGAATCTTGATTGCTGTTGAGACATAAGTTCTGCTCCCATTGAAAGACTAAAATTTAATTCATAACAATTTACATAGTGGATAGAGCCTTAAAACTAGCGCCATTTTGAATTCGGGTTTGCATGTATTCGGCATAGACCGATAACTTTTCAAAAATATGTTCCGAATAGAACATATCCTCGATTAAATGTGCCGCTTGGGTCGGACTAAACTGACCAATCTTTGCGACTAGATTTGCATTAAGACTGGAAAACAAAGTACACAAGCTTTTGTGTGCTTCATCTTTGTTTTTAAATAGCAGCCTACGCATATCAATCAATTCATCATTGAGCATGCTTGGCCTACGATCAGCGTGAATCACATCAATTTTTACATCAAAATAATCTTCTAGGATTTGAATCTGTTGCTGATCTAAAGATAAATGTGTAACCAAGAAAATATGAAAAATATCCGTACGACACAATGCTTTGACTAAACAACGGAACAGAAAATCTTGCTCTGCTTTTGCATCATCGACCAGCTCGATATAAAGCTTGAGGCTGTGGATGACATCTTCGATTTTAAGATTGACACTTTTCTCAGCTTGATAGTATTGATTCAATATCTTAAGTACAGAGGATGAGACTGGCGTGGTATAAATCACAGGCTGATTTAAATTAGCAATCATAAATGGTGCAAATAAATAGGCGAGATTATTATCATTTTCCACTATTTCAGCTTGAGCAATATAAGCGACCTTCTCCTTAGAAAAATCTCTCAGTACCTTGCCCCTTAATAAAGTGGCTTCCAGATTTACATATTCTAGACTTAGCTGTTGTTGTACCGCTTGCGAAGGGACTTTGCTTTGAAAAAGCTGAGTCAACGCATTAAGTTCTTTAGTGATAAACATAGTCATACGCTATTCAGTCCGAATTAGTGTCATTCAAACGACTTACAATGCTTGATCAATATTTAACACACTGCATCGTTGCTTGATGCTATTTTGAATCAGGTACAAACAACTGAATAGCTACAGAGTTTCGCTAAAAAAATATAACAGATCATTTATGGATCTTGGTCTAACTGCTTTAGAATTAGCTCGAATACAGTTTGCATTTACTGTTTCATTTCACATTATCTTTCCTGCCACCTCGATTGGTCTCGCTTGTTTTCTTGCTATGCTGGAATGCAAATGGCTATGTAGTCAAAATCCCATTTATAATGCGGGGTTCCTCGGCATCATGCTCTTTGGTTGGGGACGGGTCAACCCCAAAGCGCATTTTTTGCTACCCTCATGGTTGCAATCGGCACCTGTATTTCCATGTTTTGGATAGTATCCTCTAACAGTTGGATGCAA
Source organism: Acinetobacter sp. SwsAc4 (assembly GCF_013391535.1). Taxonomy (NCBI): domain Bacteria; kingdom Pseudomonadati; phylum Pseudomonadota; class Gammaproteobacteria; order Moraxellales; family Moraxellaceae; genus Acinetobacter; species Acinetobacter sp. SwsAc4. The sequence continues at coordinate 23,061 of NZ_JACAXC010000038.1, read as the reverse complement.
ACACCGCAAGACTTTAGCATAGAAAGTCGTACTGAGTATTTCGGAATAAAGTCCGTATTGGTGATGAAGGCTATCACTAGGAGCTTTGTATGAAAATAAAATCGCTGCATTTAAATCCAGCCCAATGGTTTATAATCTTATGGTTAGTCGGATTTTTTGCACTCGCCATCTTTGCAGGTCTATTTAGATTACTCTTGATGTTTGCTTATTAAAAAATGGGTGGAATAGCTTTTAGATGAGATCTATTCCATCAATACGGATTTACTTTATTTTATGTATAAATCAGAACAATTAGCACATAACTTGAAACTGCTTATTGAAAATGGTTCTTGGCAGCCACACACCAAGTTACCCTCTTTACGTGAGCAAGTACAACGATCAGGTTTCAGTCTGATTACCGTAATGAATGCTTACCAAGAACTGGAAGCACAAGGGCTGATTTATTCAAAAGAAAAGTCAGGTTATTTTGTGGCTGAGCAAAATCATATTCAGATTCCACAAGCCTATTCAGTGGTGTCTTTAAATCCAAAAATTGAAATTAACTCACTCGTTTTTAAATATCTCAAATCAATTCAATCTCCCAACGTCAGCCCCTTAGGTTCTGCCTTTCCAGACAGTCAGTTGCTGTATCCCCCAAAACTGATTCAGATCATGGGACAACTTTCCCGCAATCGCCATAGTTATGACCAAACTTCAAATTTACCTCCCGGTAATTTGGCACTCAGAAAGCTGATTGCGCAACGCTATTGTATGCAAGGCATTCCAACCGATGCAGATGACATTGTCATTACATCAGGTGGACTAGAAGCATTAAATCTTTCACTACAAGCGATTACACAACCTGGCGATTATATTTTATTACAACAAACAATTTTTTATGGTGCTTGGCAAGCTGCTGAACGTTTGGGTTTAAAAGTCATCACCATCCCAGAACATCCACAGCATGGCTTTGATATTGAAGCTTTTGAACAAGTCATCAAAAATTATCCAATCAAAGTCTGTTGGTTTATGCTGAATGCACATAACCCAATTGGTTTTACTGTCAGCGATGACATCAAATATAAAATCGCTAAATTGTTGCATGAACATCAAATTCATTTAATCGAAGATGATGTTTATGAAGAAATGTTTTATGGCAGCCAAAAACCATTGCCAATGAAGTATTTTGACCAACAAAATCTGGTATTACACTGCTCTTCTTTTTCTAAAACCTTAGGTTCAAGTTTCCGTATGGGCTGGGTCTATGCAGGTAAATTCTCTGAACATATTCAACATTTACAATTGATGAGTACTATTTCTGCCAATGCGCTGATTCAAAATGCGCTGGTGGAGTTCCTCTCTCATCATCATTATGAAAAGCATTTAAGAACTCTGCGACGTGCCTTAGAAAAGAATAAAAAGCAATTCTTTCAATATCTCAAACAACATCTACCGAAAGACTGTAAGGTGTATAACTATCCAAATGGTTATTTTCTCTGGATTCAACTCCCTGACAAAGTCAGTAGTATGCAAATCTATGAGCAACTGATTCAGCATCATATTGGTGTTGCGCCAAGTCCCTTATTTAATGTGTTGCCCTCACATCAACATTTTATTCGTATGAATTGTTCTTTTGAATGGACAGAACAAATTCAGCATTCGCTAGAGTTGTTCATTAGGACGATTCAACGTCAAATACCAAATTAATTCAGTTTGGATAGATTATTCTTGCGATACTGACTTGGTGTTTCCCCAAAGGTCTTTTTAAATGCACGAATAAAATTGGTGGCTTCTTCATACCCTACCAAGCCAGCAATATCCTGAATACTATATTGCTGTTGTTGCAGTAATTTCTTCGCTTGATTAAAACGAACCTCAGCCAAGATTTGCAAAAATGTGGTGCCCTGTGCTTGCAAATGCCGCTTAATCGTTCGTTCTGACATATTTAAACGTTGCGCAATTAATGTAAGTGAGGGATAACCATGACTGGAATGATATAACAACTCGGAACGAATACTTTTTTGTAAGTCCCGTGTACTTTCTTTTGCGAGTTTAAGCTTGTCATTTTCACAATACAAAATAGCCTGTTGGAATGCAACTTGATCTGCATTCAAATTCTTACAATGTAAATATTTTTTAGAAAATCGAAAACCATTACGTGGTTGATTAAAATGAATCTTTATCTGGGATAAATCAATTTTTTCATAATTCTGAGCATCTGCCCAATCCACAAAAACCTCACAACTTTCTGCAATTTTGTCAGAAAATAAAGTGAGAAAATGAATTGCTCCAAATAATAAACTTTCGATCAAAAAATGTCTTAACCGATCAGATTGTTCTGCATCACCTAATTTCACTGGATGAACATCATCTAGATAAACATAGATAAACGTTTCATCAATGTGCCATTCAGGGGTAAAATTTTGAATTCGAGTACAAAAATACTGCTGACAAAGGCTTAATGCCGTTTCAACATCCGCACAACTGAGAAATGCAAACCCTAAAGCCCCATGCGAAGTTGGACGTAACCTAAACCCATATTCAATCCCGAGACGCAGATTCCCCGTCAATCGTAACGCATTTACTACCATTTTGACCATTGATGCGCACTCATCTTGGCATCGGCTTGTTGCATTTCAGCCGGAATCAATCCCGTTCCATGCAAAACAATGTGTGCATCGATGCCATATTCATAAACGATTTCTAATAATACATGGGCATAAGAAACAGAGATGGTTTCTTGAAACAATCCAAAAGGATCACGCATGACACATCCTATGTCCTAAAATGATCATTAATATGGCATAGTCTCCCCTATTGAGCGAGCATTTTCTTCGAAATAATAACCTCAAGATTGATGACTAAAACAATGGGGAATTGCTGAAATGGCAAGCATGACACTCGATAAACAGCAATCGACCTATGTGCTGAATTTGACGAATGGCAATCAGGAAAATGCTTTAAATAAAGCGGTATTAGAAGAATATTTTGCTATTTTTGATGAAATTGAAAGTGATAAAAATAATGCCTGTTTAATTATTCGAAGTGAGCATCCTAAAACCTTTTGTAACGGCTTAGACCTTGCTTGGTTAATGCAACAATCGTTGGAAGGTAAAAAAGCCTTTACCCTGCAACTTGAAAATATGTTGCTCCGTTTAGCATTACTCAACTTACCTGTAATTGCTGAAATCGGTGGTAATGCTTATGCAGGCGGTGCAATTCTCGCGTCTGCTTGTGACTTCCGATTTATGCGATCAGATCGAGGACGTTTTTGCTTTCCAGAAGTCCATCTGGGCATTCCTTTTACAGATATCATTGCTGAAATTGTGCAACTACTTCCTAATCAACATGCAATTTGGGAAATGTCTTTGACAGGCAAAACCATGACAGGCACTGAATGTCTACAATCCCAACTCGTTCACCAAATTGAACCGATCGAAGCATTAAGTCATGAAGTGTTTAAATTTGCAGAGGATATGGCACAAAAACACCGCCAAACCTATGCCGTGATCAAACGTCAGCTCCGCCATCGAATTGTAGAGATTGCCAAGCAACGCCAACTCTATGATCCTGAAAAATTTGCTCACCCTTTTATGATCTAATTCAACGTTTACAACAACTCAAATCTAGGAAATATCAATGAATAATATGCAAGGAAGAACTGTTTTTATTACGGGCGGCAGTCGAGGTATCGGCAGAGCAATTGCGTTAAAAGCAGCTCAGGCAGGTGCGAATGTCGTGATTGCAGCAAAAACCGAAGTCGAGACCACTAAATTAACAGGTACAATTTATAGTGTGGCTGAAGAAATTGAAGCTGCAGGCGGCAAAGCATTGCCACTGTTACTAGATGTTAGAGATGAGCAACAAATTCATACCGCTATTCAACAAGCCGCCAAAGCCTTTGGCGGAATTGATGTGCTGATTAATAACGCAGGTGCAATTGCATTAATGGGGGTGGAATCCACATCGTTAAAACAATATGACTTGATCCAGACTATTAATCATCGTGCAACCTTTATCTGCGCACAAGCTGCATTGCCCTTTTTAAAGCAATCTGAAAATCCACATATTTTAAGCTTATCACCGCCTGTAAATATGTCGCCAAAATGGCTTGGGATGCTTGCACCTTATGCTTTATCTAAATACGGTATGACGATTTTGACTTTAGGCATGGCGGAAGAATTCCGTCACTATGGTATTTCATGTAATACGCTTTGGCCTGAAACTTATATCGCAACCGCAGCCGTTTCGAAGAATCTAGGCGAAGAAAATACCTTACAGGTCAGCCGTAAACCAGAGATCATGGCAGATGCAGCTTTTGCGATTTATAGCACGGCTAGAGGTGAACTTACAGGACAAAGCCTGACCGATGAACAAGCTTTGTCTCGTATTGGCATCACTGACTTTTCTCAATATGCATGTGTCGCTGGAAATACCAATTTACAGAAAGATTTCTTTTTAGATTGATCCAACAATGAAAAAACGACCTTAAAACATGTGTCTTAAGGTCGTTTCAAAAGCAAAGAAAATTAACCCGGGAAAATGCCACGCTCTTTACGTGCTTTTAAAATACGCTCACAACCTAAAATGAAGGCAGATTGTTTAAGCTTTTTCTTCAATCGTTGAACTGTAGCTAAGTCTCTTTTACCCCAAACATAAGCAACAATCTCACCTATTTCTCGATGGTAGGCGTAAATAAGCCATTGTTTATTATTTTTTATTTCCCACAAAAGTCCAAAACTCATCAACTTCAAGAGACTCATAATGACTTTGTTTAGGCTGAATTTGGTAGGTCGATTCGGTTAAAGTGCGTAAAACTTTACCGATACTGATTCGCTCAACTTCAGCGATATCTCGTATACCACTACCTCTGACCATCAACTGTAATATTTTTCGAGTAATGCTTGAATTACATCCTAGATCGCTCAGAACATGCTCACCAATAAACTGACGTTTACAGTCTTTGCACTGATAGTTTTGTTTCCCATCTACTTTGATGCCATTTTTCTTTATACTGTCACTGAGGCAGGTTGGACATTTGATTTCTAGAGTTATTCGCATTTCTCTATTTTATCAAAATTCAACCTGCTTTGTTTCAGCATACTTTTTGAAACACCACCAAAAAATTATTTTCTTAGGCTATGAATAACGTATTAGGTTTAATAATCAGTTCACATCAGATTCACATAACGCGCTCTAAACTATTTATAAAATGAAATGAGTTTACGAGCATGGCATTTATACGAACTTTAGCGGTTTCAACATTAGCCTTATTCTCTTTAGCTTCGTGTAAAAGTATACCAAGCTATTCATCTGACTACAGCAAAGCAAGTAAAGAAATATCAGGCATTGCTTTGACGCAAGAACAAGCGACTGAAATCGGTAAGCGGTTTACTTCAGCATTCAATACACTTGGAACACCAAGTTTTATTAAAAATGCAAGCCAACTTTATGCTAATGACCTATACATTAATGACACCTTATCCCAGTTTTCGAACAAACAAGATTTGGTAAAACATTTTTCAGGTATGAATGAGCATGTGAGTAACGTCAATGTCAAACTTATTAGTGCCACTTATCAAAAAGATTCAGCCTATATACATTGGTATATGGCTTATGATTTTAAAATGTTTGGTCGTAGTAAAACTATGGCATCGTATGGCATAAGCGAAATCAAAATCAACTCCTCTAGCCAAATAGTTTTTCAACAAGATTATTGGGATCCTGCCAATGGCCTATATCGTTCATTACCATATATTGGAAAGGGTTACTCTCTGGTTTTACCTTTCAAAAAATAGTTTAAAATTCGGCCATCATAAATTTGTAATAAGTCAAGGGTGATATATATGAACGATAATTTCTTATTAAATCAATTTAGTCACATTGATGGTTTAATCTTCCTTGCTGTGATAGATAATTATGATGGTGCTATATTAAAATCTATAGGAGATCATCATATAAATATAGATAGTGCTATACTTGAAGTTACCAATATATATAACATGCAAATAAAGCTAACACATCAGTTTGATCCAATGGATTATCTTGAAGGTATATTTATCAGTTTACACAATCAATATCATATGATTACTCCCCTTGAAAGTAATCAAAACCTATTTTTATATGCAATTTTAGATCATACTCTAACAAATCCTGCCTATGCACGTTACGAAATTGAACGTATTGAAAAAAATCTGAATTTTTATGCCTATTAAAAATATATCTTATTAAATAAGCTTTGAATTGAGTATTTCTTTGCACAATGGAGCTAAAAATGAATTCTAATTTAACGAAGAAAATATTTTTATTTTGTGCCATTAACTTAATAGTAGGTACTCACGTAGTGCATGCAAGTGTTCAAACTTGTCGGAATGCCCCACTAATTGTTACGGGAAAAGTTGTTGGTTCAGTGACATACTTTGCAGAGGATTGTAAAAAAAACTGGGAAAACCAAAACATACGCCTAGACTTTTCTTATCGTCAAAACATTCCTGAATGGGCATTTAAACGCGCAGCGACTCATTTTCTTAAGAAAAATATTGCAGACTTCTCAGATAACTCACCACTGAATAACATCACAGAATTATATCACCCTGTAAAAAAAGGTGATCTCTATAGCCTCAGCTACAATCAAAATAGCAATACACTTACATTATCTTTAAATCAAAAGACTCTCGGTGCGATTACAGATCAAAAAGCAAATCAGTATTTTAAAATTTGGTTTGGAAATTCACCTTTTAATGCTAAATTAAAACAACAATTACTTAATCCATAGTGGATATTATTATGAGCAACCAATTTATCCTGATGGTTGAAGACCACTATGAACTTGCGGCAACTGTATGTGAGTTTTTAGAGGAACATGGTTTTGTAATTGATCATGCGCGTAACTTGGATGCTGCACGTAATTTTCTTAAAACACAGGCATATCATTTGCTTTTATTAGACATAAATTTACCTGATGGCTCTGGTTACGATTTATGTGAATGGTTAAGAACAGAACAAGGTATGGATATTCCCGTGCTTATGCTTACCGCTCGTGACACCTTAGATGATAAATTGAAAGGTTTTGTTGCAGGCACAGATGATTATCTAGTTAAACCTTTTGATTTCAATGAATTAGTCATGCGTATTCGTGCCCTAATTAAGCGTTCATTAGGCGAAGTTTCCAAAAATAAAATTCAAATCCATGACTTAATTTTAGATAGCTCCACACAAACCATTATTCGTGCAGGGCAACACATTGAATTACCACGGATTCAATTTAAATTACTTAAAATTTTAATGAGAAACTCACCAAGAGTAATAACCAAACAAGAAATTATTATTGAGCTTTGGGGTGATGAAGAGCCTGAAAGCGATGCTTTACGTAGCCATATTTATAATTTACGTAAAATGGTGGATAAACCTTTTCAACAAAAACTCATTCATACGATTTCGGGTGTTGGTTTAAAAATCGCACTTGAGGATTAAGTGCTTTAATTCATATATACCACAACAATTAATCCTGTTGTATTCGGCAGTTCAAGGTCAGTATGTGTATTTAAATAATATTGACGATCGAACAACTCGACTCTCCAGCCTAGTTGCATACATAGTTTTTCTACTAACTGCAGACCTATGCCATGTCCTTTAGGATTAAGTTTTAGCTGACTACGACTTAACTCTCGAACTTTTAATTCATCTGGTAGGCTAATTCCAATGCCGTTATCAGCAATGATGATGCGATTTTTCTGTTGAATAATATGAATACTTGAGCCTTGAGAATAATTTAGCGCATTACGCAAAATATTGCTAAACACCATTTTTGTCATTGATGGATATAATAAACGTGTTGATTCTGAATCATCATACTGCACCAAGATCTCTATTCCTTTACTTTGGCTCACCATATCTAAATCGTGAACGAGATCAGTAATAATGGCAGATAATCGGGTTTGCTCAGCATTTAGGGTATTGGTCGTGTTACGTGCAATTGCAAGTAAAGTATCTACGAGTAATTGCATGTCCTCAATGGTATTTGCTATACGGTTCAATGATTTATCATTACCATATCTTGCTTGGCAGATTTGGACATTACCTTTCAAAATCGTCAAAGGCGTACGTAATTCGTGACTAACATCCCCCGTAAACTCGCGTTCACGATGAATAAACTCACTCAATACTTCATGGTACTTTTCTAATGCCTGTTTTAGATATTCTGCTTCCAAGTTGCCATTGGTACTAATATCTTGAAATGGAGAAGCCTCTTTACTTTGATGAACCCAGTCTATTTGTTCTAGCGCATTTGCAAGACGGGTAATCGGTGAGAAATAACGTTTCGCACGGCGATTTGACCACCATAAAATGCTATAGAGCACAATCAAACTAAACATTAATGGCGCAAGACCAAACATCCAAACAATTTTATTGACGTTACTTTCACCGAACACCAACAACACATGCTGACCATTGCGCTTGCCATAAACAGTCATACGATCTTTGCCATCTACAAAAATACGATGCACGCCTTGCTGTAAAGTCAAATCACGAAGTGGTTGCGGAGGCTTGTTTGATGACCAACGATAGCCATATAAATTTTTAGTGTCTGGAAGATCGGCATTTGGATTACGATCAACACGTATCCAATAATGTTCCATTTCTTGTTCAAGCGCAGTTTTTAGTAATGAACCTTTAATCACCCATGCGCTACAAGCAATACCAATAATAATTGAAAGTGCGATCAGCCCGATCTGCAACCAATAATAGCGATTAAACATCTCACCGAGTGGATGATTATTTCCGTCATTTTGTTTCGATCTAAACATTGGCTGATCTACTTGCAGAGCTGTCTTTAATTATACGACTTTCTTTTTAAACAGGAAGTGACCGACAACCCACTCTTGCCCTTGTTCAAACCCAAATAATTCTGCACAAGCCATAAAGAAAATACGCCAACGTTGCCACCATGCTTCTGCATCTTGAGCGTAAACTTGTTCAAAAAGTGGTTTTAATTGTTCGACATTGCGATCCATATTTTCTAACCAAGCATTCGCTGTTTTCTCGTAATGAGTACCCGACCATTGCCAATGTTTAAATAGCTCTAAATGATCTTGGAAATGTAAGAATGTAGACGTTGATGGCATCAGACCACCCGTAAAAAAGTAACGTGACATCCAATCATATTCACTTTTAATTTCAAATGGATAATGTAAGAAACGATGACAAAAAATATGACACCACAACATCCCATCTGCTTTGAGCCAAGACTGAATTTTCTCAAAAAGCTTTTGATAGTTTCGAACATGTTCAAACATTTCAACCGAAACCACACGATCAAAAGTATTCGCTTTTAACTCAAGCACATTAACATCACAGGTTAAGATTTCTACGTTGTTTAGACCACGCTTTTGAGCTTCTGCAAGAATATGTTGGCGTTGAGTAGCTGAATTAGACACTCCCGTAATTTTTGCATTTGGATAACGCTCTGCCATCCATAAGGTAAATGATCCCCACCCACAACCCAACTCTAAAATTTGTTGACCATCATGTAATTGAGCACGATCACTATATATCTGTAGTGCAAACTCTTCAGCTTCATCCAAATTTGTTCGATCATGGGGAAAAAAACATGCACTATATTTCAAACGTTTTCCTAGAACCGCCTGAAAGAATGCTGTAGGTAATTCATAATGCTGCTCGTTGGCTTTGTCCGTTTCGATCGCAATTTCACTGTGCTTTAACATATTAAGCACATCCATATAGCGCTGAGCACCTTGTTCAGGGTCATAACGCCCTTCTTGAATCAAACGCTTTTTACTCAATGCACGGATGGCTGCACGAATCGCTTGATCAGGAACTAAACCGCTTTCAACGAGTTTTAAAGATTTTTGAATAATAAAGTCCATGTGCGTACCTACTCTTTGGGTTTCCACGGAATAAACATTGAAGTTCGTTTTTGATAATCGAGATAATTTTGACCTCGATTTTTTAAGGCTTGTTGCTCACTAAATGGAATACCCGTGATGTAATACAAGAATAACCACATCAACACTGGATAGATCCACAAGCTTAATAATCCTGCCGCTACTCCTATGATGGGATAAGCAAACCAATGCAACCATTCAAAGAAATAGTTTGGGTGACGTGAATATCTCCATAGACCTTGATCCATTGTTTTGCCATGATTATTGGGATTTTGCTTGAAGCGATATAATTGTTGATCTGCAACTGTCTCACCGACGAATGCAACGAACATAATTAAACCTGCAATAATCAAATAATCATTGGTATCTATACTCCAAGACATGCTTGGCACATTGAGCAAGCTCCACGTCGGAATGCTAAATAAAATGGCCAATCCTGCCTGAAACATAAAAAAAGCAAAGAAACCTAAATGTTGATATTTTCCCATCGCCCTACGCATATTGGCATATCGTCTATCTTCCTCATGTTCAGCCAGATAACGCCGAAACAAGTGCAAGCTCAATCGTAAAAACCAAATCGAACTGAATATTCCAATAAACAACCTGACATTTAACGGAGCGATCTCAACAAACAATGCTGTCAGAGCAGTATTTAAAAAAATACAGAAACTCCATGCGACATCTACGATACCTGCACGATGGTTTACTGTCGCCCACAACCAACAAAGCGTCATCACTGCGGCATCAAGTAAAAACAATTGCCATATCATAACTGCCTCCTTGATGCTTATAATAATGAGGAATTAATAAGGACTTGCTTCAAATAACAGGTGTACATCGCTGATCACCCCTTCTTTAAAGCCACCTTCGCAATAGCAAAGATAGAAATCCCACATCCGAATAAAGTTTTCATCAAATCCCAAAGCCAAAACTTGTTCTTTAGCATTTAAGAAACGTTCACGCCATTGATGAATCGTCTCAGCATAGCTCAAACCAATATCTTCAAGATGTTTTAAGCGTAACTGTTGTTCAGATGCCGCTTGTGTTAAAACGCTGATACAAGGGATAAAGCTCCCTGGGAAAATATAGCGTTTAATGTAATCCACGGTATTCAAGGCTTTTTTATAGCGCGCATCTTCAATCGTAATAGCTTGAATCAATCCCAACCCGTTCGGTTTTAATATGGATCGGCATTTATTAAAGTAAGTCGATAGGTATTGCTCACCTACAGCTTCGATCATTTCAATCGAAACCAACTTATCGAATTTGCCTTCTAACAAACGGTAATCTTTGAGCTGAACATTGACACGATGACTGAGACCCGCATCGGCAATACGTTTGGTTGCTTCATCGTATTGTGCTTGAGAAATGGTGATCGTAGTCACTTTACAGCCATAATGCTGAGCAGCGTAGATCGCAAATCCGCCCCAACCACTACCGATCTCAACCAAGTGATCCATCGGTTTAAGTTGTAATTTTTGACAAATCAGCTCTTTTTTATAATCAGAAGCTTCTTCTAGAGTCATATCTTTGTGCTTATATACTGCACTGGAATACATCATTGAAGAATCAAGAAAGAGTTTGAAAAAGTCATTGCTCAGGTCGTAATGCTCTGCAATATTTTTTCGACTTCCTGACAATGAATTTTTACGTGTTTTGTACCAAGCTTTTAATACAAGTTGGCTGGCTTGAGAAATCACATTCTGATTAATCTTATCAAGCACATGACGGTTTCTCGCCAAAATTTGAATGACTTCAACGAGGTGTTCACTGCTCCAATAGCCGCGAATATAACCTTCAGCCGCACCAAGTACACCGTTTTTAAAAATCAGATCGATCAATTCTTTATTATGAATATCTATCGTAGCTTCTAAATCTGAAAGCTCTCCCACGGTACCATTCCATTCTCCACGAAAATGAATTTGACCATGACGAAGTTTGAGCAAGCTCCGAAGAACCAAAGGCAGTGAATCCTGTTCACCGAAAATAAGCGTTTTCATCATGTTGTTTTAAATCCTTATCTTTTTTAGGGTGCCGATAAAATGGAACTTTCTTTCGCCATAGATGAAAAGCTTGAAGGTAGATCGAAGCTAACATCTTGAAAGGTTCAAAGATATGATAAATAGCATAACGATTCAGTTGTGAAGGAACTGTGATGCTGGTTAAAGTGAAACGCATCGTTGCATCAAAGATAAATTTATCTGATTGATAAAGCTGCATATGAATCACATTTTGTTCATCTGAAAAGTTAAATCGCCATTTGTACTGAATATCCATTGGCATGAATGGAGACACATGAAAACTCTTTTCAAATTCGAACTCATAGCTTTTGAAATGACTGTGCTCTTTTAATTTTTGACGACAGTCATGCACATAAACTTTACGTTCATTCCAAGGGGTATTGGTGATTTCACTCAATATGAAAACAGGTTGTTTTTGAGGATTGAGTACAAAATAAAAGATGACTGAATTAAAACTAAATCCTAAAGTTCTTGGCAATGCGAGCACACGAATTTCTGATTGTGTCGATAAAATCGTATCGGCTTGCTGCAAAAGGATTTTCTTAATTCGTTCTCTGATCGAACCTGTATAGCCTTTTAGAAAATCATTTTCATAAAGATTTAAGATATTCCAACGCGAAGTTGAACAAAGCCATGAACGATCTAGGTTTTGATCGATACGATCTGGATCAAAACATAAATAGCTCAAACTAGACTCAAAATCGTGTGCTTTAGGATAAAAGCGCCGATGTCTAATCTGAGCTTTGGCTATGGAAAGTGAATCTTCAAACATGTGATCACCTCCAAATTTAGCCGTTCAATTTTAATAGTTCATCGACTACACGTTGAGCACTTCTCGCCCCATCTTCATGAAAGCCCCAACCCCAATATGCCCCACAGAATGAACTGCGGTTTTGACCATCGATCAAATCCCAACGCGCTTGTGATTCAATTGCTTTTTTATCAAAAACAGGATGTCGATAACGACGTTCGACATAAATCTTATCTTTTGCGATCGGCATATTCGGATTGAGTGTCGAGAAGATCTGAGTCTTACACGGTAGCTTCTGCAAACTGTTCATCCAGTAAGTAAATCCATAGTGTACTTGATGAGCTTTGCTATTTTTTTCAGGTTTTTCTTGAGCAGTGACATGCACATGCCAACTTGCCCATTGAGATTGACGCTTCGGCATAATCGAAGTATCGCGATGTACCACCATAAAGTTATCTTGATAATCAAAACAACCTAATACATCTCGCTCATCTGCCGAAGGATTTTGAATAAGCTTTAACGTATCATCAGCATGACTCGCAAACACAACCCAATCAAAAGTTTCTTGTTCTTGATTCGTGACAATATGAACTAAATCATTTTCACGAATCACTTGTTGAACTTGCGCTTTTTTCCAAATAATTGATGGACAAGCTTTTTGAATCGCTCGTATATAAGAAGCTGAACCACCTTTGACCGTCTGCCATTCAGGGCGGTCTTCCAATTGCAACATACGATGATGTTGAAAAAAGCTTACGACAAATTTATAAGGAATATTTCCAACTTGATCCACTGGGCTTGACCACAATGCACCACACATTGGATATAAATGTTCTTGGCGAAATACCTCTGAATAATCATTTTGATTCAGATAGTCTTCGATACTCAGTTCAGCGTTGCACTGATCTAACTGAATATCTTTATTGTCTTGATAAAAGCGAATCAAGTCGGACAGCATGGTCCGAAATTTCTTATTTAAAAAATTCTGAGGTCGCGTTAATAGTGACCATTTTTTTGATGGATTATATTGAAGCCCTGTCACTTGATTGTTGACTGAAAAGCTCATGTCACTATTCTGTGCTTCCACACCTAATTCGGCAAGCATGGCGCTAAATAGAGGATAATTATAATCATTGAATACAATAAAACCGCTATCTACAGCAACGTTTTTACGTTCAATCCAAAGATCATGTGTATCCGTATGTCCACCAAAATACTGTTCTTTCTCAAAGATAGTGACTTCATGCTGTTTTGATAATTTCCACGCAGCGTATATACCTGAAATACCAGAGCCTACGATTGCAATCTTCATCAAGACTCCTCGCTTTGAATTTTACTCGCGTTTATTTTGAGATTTAATTGATGACTTTTATGGGTGTCATAAATACGTTGTGGTACAGGTTTAATTCCCCAAATCAAACCGAAAAAAGACATCATTTTTAAAATGTAATAAGTAATGTCGATTTGCCACCAGAAGAAACCTTGCCGAGTACTCCCCGCATAATAATGATGGTTGTTATGCCAACCCTCACCCAATGTAATAATCGATAAAAATAAATTATTTCGACTATTATCCTTCGTCTCGAAGTCTCGACTGCCATACAAATGCGCAAGTGAATTGATACATAAAGTCGCATGAATCAGCAAAACAGTTGAAATCACAAATCCCCATACCAATAGCTGTAAGCCTGAAGTACCTAAACTCGGATAAGTAATACTCAACCACTCACCTAAACCATAAATTGCAAAAGCAGTGAACAAGACCACAGGTAAACTAAAACGGTCTAACCAAACAATTTCAGGAAACTTTAGCCAGTCTTTAATGACTTCTTTTCGTGTAGAAAAATTCTGTTCATTTAAAAACCATCCAATATGACTGTACCAAAATCCATGTGTAGATGAATGCGGATCGTGATCTGTGTCAGTAAAACGATGATGATAACGATGATGAGCTGCCCACCATAAAGGCCCTCGCTGTGCACTCATGGTTCCGATCAACACAAAAAAGAATTGTATTGGACGCGAAGTTTGAAAGGTTTTATGCGAAAGATAACGATGAAAAAAAGCAGTGATCGCAAACATACGAATAAAATAAAAAAACAGCATGAATGCTATAGCAAACCAAGACACACCCACCCAAAAAACTGCAAGACAAGCGATATGCAGCAAAATGAATGGTAAAATTCTAATCCACTGAATCTTGGTATCTTTTGAGCTTTCTTGAAAAGGAATATGCTGTTTATCTAAAGTATCAGTCAGTGACCAACTATCCATCCATCGCAGAAAAAATTTAAACATTGATTCTTCCTGACCCAATCTCTTTTTATATTTATGATATTAATAGAAATCATATGAAGTTTATGTGAAGCATCCTTTTAGGCATGCTAGTGAACTCTTAGCATCATAATACAAAATTACATAGGAAACATAAATTTATATATTTTTTAACCTAAACTCAAAACCTCATCGTTTGAGTCTAGGCTCAGTTTTAGAAACTAAAAGTCAAATAGATAGCAATATAATTAAAGTGAAATCATGGGCAAGATTTTCGATACGCTTGAAATCACCAAATAAATCGCAACACAAATTACCACTACAGCAAATACCTCTTGTACCGTTTTGATATCAATCAGGCTGATTAATCTTCTGCCAATTAGCATGCCGATAATACAAGCCACAACAAAGCTAACAGTTACAACGATTGGATACTGAAAGCCATCTATGATGTGTATTGAAATACTTACACCACCAATTAAGAAAATGATCATCAGTGACGTTGCAACGATACTACGCATATCTAGATCAGTGACTTTACGCAAAGCTGGCACAATCACGAAACCGCCACCAACTCCTAATAATCCAGTTAATAGACCTGCAATTATGCCTATAATACCCAACACTGAAGCAGTTTTAACATTCCAAATCAGTTGCCCTGTTGATTGATTCACCTTACACGGTGGATCTTCAAAATCATTCACCTTATTGAAGAAAATACGATAAGCCACAATCATCATCACGATACTAAAACCAAGGCTTAACCAAACTGGAGAAATAATACTCGCAAGATGAATCCCGTAACGTGCTGATGGCAAGCTGATTAAAGCGATCCATATTGCGGCACGATAACGTACGATTTTCTTGAATAAGCCTTGAACCATGCCAACAAATGCAGCAAGTGTTACTGCCAACAAACCTACTGGTGCAGCTTGAGACACCGTCCATCCTTGACTCGCCATCAATGCTGGTACAGCCAAAATACCGCCACCTGCGCCTGTCAATCCAAGTAAACATCCGATCGCAAGACCTTCTAAGACTAATAACCACATGATATGCAATGTCCTCGTACAAGGATGAACCCATTTCTGGAGAAAATACTGCCCTAACTCAGCTCTGAATCAGGACTAAGTATTTGATTTATTTAAGCTGAATAAACTAAAGTTTTGGCTTCACCAGCCATTCACGACCTTTGAGCATTCCATCCCAATACATCGGCGGTAGAATTTGCTCTTTTAACAGCCATGCAAGCTGTGAAGGTTTTTGCCCATCGAGCAACCACTTAGGGAAACTAGGTAACAGTTTTCCGCCATAACCAAATTCTGCCAACACAATCTTTCCACGCTCAACTGTGAGCGGACAAGATCCATAACCGTCATATTGCGCAAAATTCTGATTGCCTTTTAAGTACTGCAATACATTCACTGCAACAATAGGTGCTTGCTTTCGTGCAGCTGCTGCCGTTTTCGCATTTGGTGCATTAGTGACATCACCCAAAGCAAAGATATAAGGATACTTACTATGCTGTAAGGTATGCTGATCAACACTGACCCAACCTGCCGCATCAACCAAGTTACTCGCTCGGATAAAATCAGGTGCTTGCTGCGGAGGAACAACATGAATCATGTCGAAATCAGTTTCAATTACTGAAGTATTTTCCCCTTCACTGACCTTAAACCAAGCTCGCTTTTGGCTTCCATCGACTTTAATCAATTGATGATTAAAGTTTAAATTGGCATTGTAACGTTTAATGTATTCCATCAAAGCTGGAACATAAGCTTGTACACCAAATAACACCGCACCTGTATTATAAAAATCAATTTCAATATCTTTTAATACACCTTGTTTTTGCCAATAATCAGCTGACAAATACATTGCTTTTTGCGGAGCACCAGCACATTTAATTGGCATAGGTGGCTGTGTAAAAACAGCTTTACCCTGTTTCATATTACGAACCAAGTCCCACGTATAGGGTGCAAGATCATAACGATAGTTTGAAGTCACACCATTTTTACCTAGCGTTTCAACTAAACCTTCTATTCCATGCCAATTTAATTTTAAGCCCGGACAGACGACTAATACTTCATAGTTAATCGGCTTACATCCCTCTAATAAAACTTGTTTATTATCAGGATCAAAAGCTGCAACAGCCGCCTTAATCCAATGAACTTGTTTAGGAATCAGACTCGCCATTGTTCTTACCGTTTTTTCAGGAGCGAATATCCCACCGCCCACCATCGTCCATCCTGGTTGGTAGTAATGAATTTCAGCAGGATCAATCACGGCAATATCTAAATTCGATTGACGAGATAACAAACTTGATGCTGCTGAAATACCCGCTGCTCCCCCACCGACAATCACCACAGAAAAATTCGGTATATTGTTTAACTGAGTTGGATTTTGCTTCAAAATTCGAGGGACTAAACCTTGTAAATCGTAGCCCAGTGATTTTGACTGCAACAACATCTGATCAATGGTAAGTTCAGCCACTTGAGACAGTGCCCATAAGGTAATTGATCGAGTTCCTGAACGGCAAAATGCTAGTACAGGTTTTTGGGATTTTTGATAAAGTGACTTAAATTCAATTGCTTGTTCATCTGTCACCCGCCCACTTACAACAGGTAAATATTCCAATTGAATCCCATGGCGTATTGCAGCTTCTTGGATCTCAATAATATTTGGCTGGTCAACACCTTCACCATCAGGGCGATTACAAATAATCGTTTTGATTCCCTTGGCTGCAATTTCAACCAAATCAGATTGATTGATCTGCGCAGATACCCAAAATTCAGGGTTAACTTGTTTTAA
The DNA here is from genome assembly GCF_013391535.1 of Acinetobacter sp. SwsAc4. Taxonomy (NCBI): domain Bacteria; kingdom Pseudomonadati; phylum Pseudomonadota; class Gammaproteobacteria; order Moraxellales; family Moraxellaceae; genus Acinetobacter; species Acinetobacter sp. SwsAc4. Next base: position 5,323 of record NZ_JACAXC010000038.1, on the reverse strand, counting down.
GTCACTCACAATTTTCCCCTTATTTCCCACACGCTTTATTGGCAGGCAGGGCTATATCAATCTTTTTAGGATATGGAAGATCAAGATTTTTCATAATTTCTACAAAATCTTGTTTGCTACGTCCATGACCTAAACGAGAGTTCGATTCGCGTTCATGCCTTACAGTTGAAGACAAACGACCTTTATAATCATGTCCTGGGTAAACGATCGTGTCGTCAGGTAAAGTGAATATCTGTTGGTGGATACTGTCGTATAAGGTTTCAGCATTGCCTTCTTGGAAATCAGTACGACCACAACCATCTATCAGTAATGCATCACCAGTAAACACCATATTGTCAATGACATAGCTTGTGCAGGCATTCGTATGTCCAGGGGTATAACGTGCTTCTATTAAGCATTCACCAACACGGATCGCACTGCGGTCAGTGATAAAAATATCACCACAATCCACGCCAGAGTTACGATGTAAAACTGTTTTACAGCCAAAACGTGCTCTGAGTAAATTTGCAGCCGTAACGTGATCTGCATGAACATGCGTATCTAAGCTGTAAACTAACTTGAGATTCAACTGATTCAACATTTGTTCATAACTTTCTATTTCAGAAGCAACTGGATCAATCAGTACCGCTTCACGTGTTTGTTCAGATGCAACCAAATAAGTATAAGTTGAACTTTCTTTTTCAAAAAATTGATGAAATATCATTTCAATTTGTCTCGATATGCTTGGTTATATTCTTATTTTGCAAACTAAGTGCCAACTTTATGCAATACAAATTATATTCAAATAAAACAATATATTAATTGATAATATTTAATTTTAAACAAAATCCCTATTTCATTAATGTTGCACAATATGTTTCAATTGTTTCAAATGAAAAACATTCGATGAAACACCATGCACCAAGCGATTGATTTTGATACTCAAGCTGATTTAGAGAGCTTTTTGTTTAAATTGCAAACTCTAATGTTAGATAGTTCCTTTCTTATCTTAGATCAATCTAAGCAGCGTTTTGTGTATGAATTCAACGATAAAAAAATCAATAATTCGTTATTTCAAACTTTAAAAAAAACAATACAACATCATGAGCTTGAAATCGGACGACATATGATGAGTGATGCAGCTCAATCCATCGAGCTGTTTTGCCATCGTCATCCTATTAGAATTATCGATCAGCACTTTGAGGGAACCTTATATTTATTACAATCCACTCAAGTTATACAGAAAATAAAACAAGATCAAAACATCCCAACTTTAGAGCAGATTTTTCATAGCCACTCGCCAGAAATGCAACGCATGTTTTCCATTATTCAACGTGTTGCAGTTACAGAATTCCCAGTTCTAGTTCGCGGTGAATCTGGTAGTGGAAAAGAACTGGTTGCGCAGGCTATTCATGATCATAGTCAGCGGAAAAATAACGTATTTATTGCCATTAACTGTGCAGCTTTAAATGCCAATATTCTGGAAAGCGAATTATTTGGTCATGTTAAGGGTGCTTTTACAGGGGCGATTCGAGAACATAAAGGCGTATTTGAACGTGCTGCAGGCGGAACACTTTTTTTAGATGAAATCGCTGAAATTCCATTAGAACTTCAAGCAAAATTATTAAGAGTTCTTGAGACTGGTGAATTTACACCTTTAGGTGGAGAAAAATCGATTAGAGCGAATGTCCGTATTATCACCGCTACTCATCGAGCGTTACGAGAAGAAGCTCGTCTTGGACGCTTCCGTCAAGATTTATTATATCGACTGCGTGTTATTCCAATTTTTGTTCCACCACTGCGTGATCGTAAGCAAGATATTCCATATATTGCAGATTATATTTTATCTGAACAACACAATGTTTTTGGTACATCGACTAAATTATCTAATTCAGCATTACAAACCTTAATGCAATATGATTGGCCCGGAAATGTCCGTGAATTAAAAAATACGCTCCTTTACGCACTGACCATGGCAAGCGAGAAGTCTGAAATAGATGTTTGCGATTTACCCGATGAAATTATTGATAAGCAACATATTCCACCTTCAAATTCAATCATTGAAGATGAACCATTACTGATCTCGGATAAAATCAATAAAGAAACGATACGGAAAACATTAATCCAATATCAAAATGATCTTTCACTCGCAGCAAAAGCACTGGGTATGAGTCGAACCACACTTTGGCGCTATCGTAAAAAATTTAATTTATAAAAAAAAAGCGAGACTTGGATATCTCGCTTTTTTATTGACCACCTTATCTAACTTTTCAAATGAGGGTTCTCAAGAGACAGGTCATTTTCTAAATGCTGATCAAATATATCAGTCAGCATACTGTCGTAGCGTTTAGCATTATATTTTAAAAGCTGTTCCGCTTCATTTGCAGTAATAAAACCCACTGCAACTGCATCTGTAATATGTTCCTCAAAAGTCAGTCCTTTAAACTGATCTTTAGATTCAGCTTTTTTAAACTTATCCCAAAGCGGCTGCAATGTTAGTAACATTTGGAAGGTTGATTCCATGCGCCCCATCACATCTGTTTCATCGGTTGTGTAATAAACATGTTTTTTCAATTCCGCTCTAAAAGAATTTTCTTTAAGTAGTAATTGAGCAACTTGTTGTTTAAGTTCATCCGATGGTTTTGTGACTGGTCGACCAAATGGGAAACTGATTAATTTCACCAATGTCGCAGCAATTTTCACAGGGAAATTTTCATACAATCCAAAGAATGCTTCCTGAGCATTATAGAGAGCCTTATTTAATGCTAATTCTGCATGTTTTTGATCCGACTCAGTTCTTTGTCCATGCTCATAATAATTAAGAATCGCTGTTGCAATAAATAAATGGGCATGAATATCTGCTAAACGACCTGAAAGCATTTCCTTACGTTTTAAATCTCCAGCCAATATTCCCAATGCCATGTCTGCCGTCAAAGCAAAATCAGCACTCATACGATTGATCATTGCATAATATGGTTTTGAGAAATCATCAGCCGATGAAGAGCCCACTTTACTGCCCCCTGTGAGACCAAATGCAAGCGCTTTTGCAGCACGATTAAAAGTATAAGCAAGATGTTTAAATAACAAGGTATTGAATTTTTTTAGAGCACTCTCTTTATTGTCTGATTGCAATAATTGCAGTTCTTCAAATAAATACGGATGGCATCTCATGGAACCTTGACCGAAAATCATCAAAGAACGCGTAAGAATATTTGCCCCTTCTACCGTAATTGCAACAGGTATGGATTGATAAGTTAAAGCCATAAAATTACGTGGTCCTAGCTGAATCGCACGTCCACCAACGACATCCATACCATGATTAATCACTTTTCTCATAGTTTCAGTCGCATAGTATTTTGCCATAGCTGTCATGACGGCTGGAGTCCCACCCTGATTCAAACCACAAGTCACCATATATCTAAATGACTCAAGCATATAGGCATCACTGGCAATATCACTGGTTGCCTCTTGCACACCTTCAAAATGCCCAACTGACACTTTAAACTGTTGTCGAACGCTAGCAAATGCACCCACTAAAAGGTAACTCATCTCAGCCGCAGCAGTCGCCAATGCTGGTAAAGAAATACCACGACCAACGCCTAGACATTCCATCAACATGCGCCAACCTTTACCTGCATTTTGTTGACCGCCAATAATCCAGTCGATTGGAATGAAAATGTCTGTTCCTTCCACAGTTCCATTCATAAATGGCGCACCAGGATTATGGCGTGCACCTATTTTTATGCCTTCATGACTTGCAGGTATTAATGCACAGGTAATACCATATTCACTTTTACTTTTATCACCTAATAGACCATCTGGATCGTACAACTTAAACGCCAAGCCAATTACCGTTGCAATCGGTGCAAGCGTAATCCATCGTTTAGAAAAATTCATTTTTAGACCCAGAACTTCTTGTCCTTGATAAGACCCATAACAGACTATACCTGTATCTGGAATCGCTCCCGCATCAGAACCAGCTTCTGGACTGGTTAAGCCAAAGCAAGGAATTTCTGTACCATTTGCTAAGCCGGGTAAATAACGTTGCTTCTGTGCAGTTGTACCGTAATGTAGCAATAGCTCACCTGGACCAAGCGAGTTGGGTACCATACAACTCACTGCCGCAGTCAATGAACGTGATGCTATCTTGCTCATAATGCGGCTTTGAGCAAATGCTGAAAATTGTTTTCCCCCAAATGATTTTGGAATGATGAGTCCTAAAAAACCTTTATCTTTAATAAACTGCCAAACTTCAGGAGGTAAATTTTTATCTTTGTGGTGAATTTTCCATTCATCAAGCATGGAGCAAAGTTGTTGAACTTCATTGTCTATAAAAGATTGTTCTTCAACTGAAAGTTTTGGATATGGATATTGATCGAACTTTTCCCAATCAGGCGCTCCCATAAATAATTCTTTTTCCCACCAACTTGTACCTGCTTCCAAAGCCTCTCTTTCTGTAATACTCATGCTAGGCATTGCTTTGGAAAGAATATTAAATGCAGGTTTAGCAATTAACGCTTCACGTAATGGTGCAACAAGTAAAATAATACTCATTAAAATGATGGGAATACCAACCACTAAACACCAAGGTGTAATAAAAATCGCGCATAGAATCGCAATAGCGATAGCCAAAATACTACCAATTGTTCGATTGAGTTCGAAATAAAATGCAGCCCACAACACAAAAAACTGAATCAACAAGCTAAGCAATATCAATACGAGAGTCATAATTACTCCTTTGCCTTCAACTTGAACTGAGAAAGATGATTTATTTGAATTACTTCATGTTTAAATTTAGATGGAAATAGGTGAAAAAAGCGTGAATTTTTATTCTACAGATTGGATTGATTTTTTTTTAAATTCGCTACCCAACATTACACAACCGCATCAAGATAAAACCTCTTGCGAAAGTCGTTATTGCAAGTTTATCTGGCTTACTAGTGCAGCGAGGTTTTGTTGCCAAAAGTTTGAAATAGAATGCTACCCTAATTGAGCTAAATTCAAGTGATAACCTGGATATGATATCAATCTAATTATTTGAATTTATTAAAAATTTATACATATGCATGAATCTAATTCATCTGACTAGGAAAACTCCTTGCTGTGAATTTATCACCTAATAATTTGATGAAATGCATTTTGGTTTCCACTAAACTTCGATGATGATAACCAGACCATTTTTTCCAAAGTGACCTACCTAGCCTTTTGACTGTTTTTACTTTGTACACGACAAAAAAAGACAACTCATTGAAATAATGGCATAATACTTGTTTTCTGACGACGAATATGATGACACATTTCAATGAGTTACATCTCATCTTAAACAAATATCTAAAGTGGAACA
>NZ_JACAXC010000037.1:0-27339 GCF_013391535.1 Acinetobacter sp. SwsAc4 | reverse complement strand
GTCATGAGAAAGCCCATATAAATGGGTAATGTACAAGTTGCTGTAGAAGCATGTTTAGTTCGTCTGATCACAGATACTTTATAAACTATTTTAATACTTTTTTGAATCCGTCAATGCGTAAGTCCTATTTTCTTCAGGTCGAGAAGAAACTATAAAATTTAATTTTGGAAATTTTTTTATTAACTTTTCAAATTCTTTAACAATTCTCCCCATTTCACCCGTTTTAATTTCATCAAACCCATCCAAAAATAAAATTACCTTACCTTCCCTCAATAAATAGCTTTGAAGCTTATGGCTTTCCAAACCAATATAATTACCTATATTTCTATGTATAAAATTTTCTAAGCCTTCTTCTTCCCCCAACTCTCTCAATTCCATGAAAACTGGAAATTTCTCACCCTTATAGGATTCCTTTATAGCTAAATTCTTCATTAAAATGGATTTACCCTGTCCGACTATCCCAGAAATCAAGACTTTCTTTGGGTTAGAAAAATCACTCAAATCATTTACTACAAATATTTGATTTGATTCTAGATTAGTTACTTGAGGGGGAACATAAAAATCATATAAAGAAACTGATCTATCAAATTCATTAATAGTTCTGACTTGAGCTAAACCAGCCAATTTATTATGGGCTTCTAAAGCCAACGATTGAAAGTTAACTTTCTCTAATTGAAACTCTGCAAATTGTTTTAATGGAGTAAAAATTTTTTCAAAAATAGTAATAACAGGTGTCGCTAAATCAGTTGTATCTGCCATGACATAATATTCTGTAGTGATTTTGATTATATTTTAACATTATTTCCATCTTACAATAATATAAAAACCAAAACCCCATCATCAAGATAGGGTCTTTTAAAATAAATTTCAATTAGTTATAGACTAAATATTAAGCCACTTGACCTTCTAAAAAGTCTTGCGCAAAACGCTGCAATACACCGCCCGCCTCATATACAGAAACTTCTTCTTCTGTATCTAAACGGCAAGTGACAGGCACTTCAAGAATTTCTTCTTTACCATCAGCCGTTGAACGTTCAATCACTAAAGTCAAAGTCGAACGCGGTGAGATATTACCAATCACGCTATAAAGCTCAGTACCATCTAACTTCAACGTTTTACGGTTCACACCTGGTTTAAACTCAAGCGGTAACACCCCCATACCCACTAAGTTAGTACGGTGAATACGCTCAAAACCTTCAGCCACGATCGCTTCAACACCTGCAAGACGAACACCTTTCGCTGCCCAGTCACGGCTTGAACCTTGACCATAATCCGCACCCGCTACAATGATCAACGGTTGCTTACGGTTCATGTAAGTTTCAATCGCTTCCCACATACGCATCACTTCGCCTTCAGGCTCTACACGCGCTTTTGAACCTTGTTTAATCGTGCCGTCAGAACGAACCACCATTTCATTAAATAATTTCGGGTTGGCAAATGTTGCACGTTGGGCTGTCAAATGGTCACCACGATGTGTCGCGTATGAGTTGAAGTCTTCTTCAGGTACGCCCATTTTATGTAGGTATTCACCCGCAGCAGAATCCATCATGATCGCATTTGAAGGCGATAAATGGTCAGTCGTGATGTTATCACCCAAAATTGCAAGCGGACGCATGTTGGTCAAAGTACGTGGTGCAGCCAAAGCCCCTTCCCAATACGGCGGACGACGGATGTAAGTACTCATTGGACGCCAGTCGTAAAGTGGGCTTTCCGCTTGCTCAACTTCACCGAGGTCAAACATTGGAATGTAGACTTTGCGAAATTGTTCAGGCTTCACAGCTTCTTTTACCAGTGCATCGATTTCAGCATCAGATGGCCAGATATCTTTCAGGTAAATTGGATTACCGTCTTTGTCTGTACCCAATGAGTCTTTTTCGATGTCAAAACGAATTGTTCCTGCAATCGCATACGCCACCACAAGTGGCGGAGATGCCAAGAACGCTTGTTTTGCATATGGATGGATACGACCATCGAAGTTACGGTTACCCGAAAGTACCGCTGTCGCATACAAATCACGGTCAATGATTTCTTGTTGAATCACTGGATCAAGCGCACCTGACATACCATTACACGTAGTACATGCATACGCAACGATACCAAAACCAAGTTTCTCTAGGTCTTTGAGTACGCCAGCTTCTTCAAGATAAAGTGCAGCCGCTTTAGAACCTGGTGCAAATGAAGATTTCACCCAAGGTTTACGAACCAAACCAAGTTCATTGGCTTTACGTGCCAATAGACCTGCTGCCACCGTGTTACGTGGGTTTGAGGTATTGGTACAAGACGTGATCGCAGCAATGATGATCGCGCCATCAGGCATTAAACCATCAGTACGGTTTTCAACAACACCTGCAATACCTTTTTCTTTCAAGTCAGCAGTAGATACACGTGCATGTGGGTTTGATGGACCTGCAATGTTACGAGTGACTGTTGAAAGATCAAAACGAAGTACGCGTGGATACTGTGCTTTGGTCATATCTGATGCCCAAAGACCGATTTCTTTTGCGTATTGCTCAACCAATGCCACTTGTGCATCTTCACGACCTGTCAGGCGTAAATAATCAATCGTATTTTGGTCGATGTAGAACATCGCAGCCGTTGCACCGTATTCAGGTGTCATGTTCGAGATGGTTGCACGATCACCAATCGACATGGTGTCTGCACCTTCACCGAAGAACTCAAGGTATGCACCGACTACTCGTTCTTTACGTAAGAATTCAGTGAGTGCCAATACGATATCAGTCGCTGTGATGCCTGCTTGACGTTGACCGACAAGCTCAACACCGATAATGTCTGGAAGACGCATCCAAGATGCACGACCTAACATCACGTTTTCAGCCTCTAAACCACCCACACCCACTGAGATCACACCAAGTGCATCCGTATGTGGTGTATGTGAGTCTGTACCTACACATGTGTCTGGGAACGCTAAACCATCACGATTTTGGATCACTGGAGACATTTTCTCCAAGTTGATCTGGTGCATGATGCCGTTACCCGCAGGGATTACGTCGACATTTTTAAATGCGGTTTTCGTCCACTCGATAAAGTGGAAGCGGTCTTCGTTACGACGATCTTCTACTGCACGGTTTTTCTCAAACGCGTCAGGATCAAAGCCGCCATATTCCACTGCCAAAGAGTGATCCACGATCAACTGCGTAGGAACTACTGGGTTCACTTTAGAAGGATCGCCACCTTTGTCAGCAATCGCATCACGTAAACCAGCTAGGTCGACGAGTGCGGTTTGACCTAAGATGTCATGACATACCACACGTGCAGGATACCAAGGAAAATCCATGTCCTGACGGCGTTCAATCAATTGCTTTAAATAATCAGTTAAGTTTTCTGCATCAGCCTTACGTACAAGCTGCTCTGCCAACACTTTAGATGTGTATGGCAAAGTTTCATATGCGCCTGGCTGAATATCTTCAACGGCTTGACGCACGTCATAGTATTCAAGCTGGGTATTGCCATTCTGATTTGGCAGCGGTTTACGGTATTGATTTGTCATTAACCACGCTCCGCCAATGGTTTGAATTCTAAGTTTTCAGGGCCAGTATAGTTCGCGCTTGGACGAATGATCTTGCCGTCTTGACGTTGTTCAATCACATGTGCAGACCAACCCGCTGTACGTGCAATCACGAATAATGGAGTGAACATTGCTGTTGGAACACCCATCAAGTGATAGCTCACCGCACTGAACCAGTCGAGGTTCGGGAACATGTTCTTCACTTCTTTCATCACTGCTTCTAAACGTTCAGCAATGAGGTACATTTTGGTGTTCTCTTGAGCATCAGCAAGATCACGCGCCACTTTCTTGATCACTTCGTTACGTGGATCAGAGATCGTATAAACAGGGTGACCAAAGCCGATGATCACTTCTTTTTTCTCTACACGGCTACGGATGTCTGCTTCTGCTTCATCAGCGTTGTCATAACGTTGTTGAATCACAAATGCAACTTCATTCGCACCACCATGTTTTGGACCACGCAACGCACCAATACCACCTGTAATTGCTGAGTACATGTCTGAACCTGTACCTGCAACAACACGTGAAGTAAATGTAGAAGCGTTGAATTCATGCTCAGCATACAGAATCAAAGAGGTATGCATGGCTTGAATCCATTCTTCAGATGGCGCTTCGCCATGAAGTAAATGGAGGAAATGTGCAGCGATTGAGTCATCATTCGTTTCAACTTCGATACGACGACCGTTGTTGCTGAAGTGGTACCAATACAACAACATTGAACCCAAGCTTGCCATCAATTTATCAGCGATGTCTTTCGCACCCGCTTCATTGTGATCTTCATGTTCAGGCGTTAAACAACCTAGAACTGAAACGCCCGTACGCATCACGTCCATTGGGTGTGCAGATGGTGGTAACTGCTCAAGTGCAGTTTTCAATGCTGCTGGTAAGCCACGAAGTGCTTTCAGTTTTGCTTTATATGCTTTCAACTCAGCTTTGTTTGGAAGTTTGCCATGTACAAGCAAGTGCGCAACTTCTTCAAATTCGCTACCCACTGCAAGGTCAAGAATGTCATAACCACGGTAGTGCAAGTCATTACCACTACGACCTACGGTACAAAGTGCTGTGTTACCTGCAACTTGACCACTTAACGCAACTGATTTTTTTGGCTTGAAGCCTGTTGGAGTTTCATTACTGCTCATAAGATTGTCCTTTTCTGTTCTTTCTATGTGAATTATGAGTTCTAAAATCCCACTTGCGGAGCTACAACCGCTCCTCACCTCCCTTTCCCAAAGGGAGGGAAGTCCCCCTTTGAAAAAGGGGGATTTAGGGGGATTTCTTATTTTGCTTTTTCAAACGATGCATCAAGATACTGTTCAAACGCATGGTAATTAATACGCTCATACAATTCTTGACGGGTTTGCATGGTGTCAACAACGTTCTTCTGTGTGCCTTCTTGACGCAAAGTCACATACACATTTTCTGCTGCTTTGTTCATCGCGCGGAATGCTGAAAGTGGATATAACGCAATGCTCACATCCGCAGAAGCCAACTCTTCAGTCGTGAATAATGGTGTAGAACCAAATTCAGTAATGTTTGCTAATACTGGAACTTTAGTCAGGTCAGCAAATTGCTTGTACATCGCCAATTCAGTGATCGCTTCAGGGAACAACATATCCGCACCAGCTTCAATATACGCACCTGCACGATCAATTGCTGCTTGTAAGCCTTCAACTGCAAGTGCATCAGTACGCGCCATAATCACAAAACTTTCATCCGTACGTGCATCAACCGCAGCTTTAATACGATCAACCATTTCTTGTTGGGTCACGATCGCTTTGTTTGGACGGTGTCCACAACGCTTTGCACCCACTTGGTCTTCGATGTGCATTGCTGCTGCGCCGAACTTAATCATTGATTTAGTGGTACGTGCAATGTTGAATGCTGAAGCACCAAAACCTGTATCCACATCAACCAATAATGGTAAATCACAGACATCAGTAATACGGCGTACATCCGTCAATACATCATCAAGGTTACTAATCCCTAAATCAGGTAAACCTAACGAACCTGCGGCAACACCACCACCTGACAAATAAATTGCTTTATAGCCTGCACGTTTTGCTAACAATGCATGATTGGCGTTGATCGCACCCACCACTTGTAATGGTTTTTCATTTGCGACCGCGTCGCGGAATAGCTGACCAGCAGATTTAGCCATGTTGATGTTCTCCTTGGGTTTGCAGCAATGTTTGCTCAACAATTTTGTAAGATGCATTGATGTGACGGTGCATCAGCATTTCGGCAAGTTCACCGTCACCTTCTGCGATCGCATCTAAAATGCGGATATGTTCGTCCCAAGCTTTGCTCGGTCGATTTGGGGTGTTTGAAAATTGAATTCGATACATACGGATGAGGTGATACAGCTCATCACATAACATTTTTTCTAAGGTTTTATTGCCACTGCTTTTGATAATGCAGTAATGGAAATCGTCTTGACCTTCTTGTAGGTAATAACCCTTACCTGCTTTAAAATTTTCATCTTCAGCATGCATTCGCAACACATCACGCAATGCTAAGATTTGTTTTTTATCAATATGCTGTGCAGCCAGCTTACAAGCTAAGCCTTCAAGTGAAGCACGAATTTGGTAAAGTTCTTTAAATTGTTGTAGAGAAAGAGAAACAACTCGCGCACCAACATGTGCCGTACGCTCTACCAATCGCTGCCCTTCGAGACGATGAATCGCCTCGCGCAATGGACCACGACTAATCCCGTAAATACGCGCTAACTCAGGTTCAGAAATTTTACTGCCCGCAGGAATTTGTCCTAATACAATCGCCGATTGAATTTGCTTAAATACGTGTTCCGTCAGAGTAATACTCTGACTCGTGCTGATGGCTTGAGGAACAAGGGTATCTTGCATATTGTCGACAATCTCTACAGTTTTGATGATTTTATAACGGGATAGTAGAAATAATGCAATAGGATTGTCGACAATAAAATAGACCTGTGCAGTCAGTCAGACATTCTATCCATTCTGATTAGAATCATTCAAAACCGTCACAAAAATCATAATAATTACAAATAAAACAAATGTTTATGATTTTATTACAATTGATCTACGCTCAATTTTGTATATCTTTGGACTCATTGATATTGCTTATGCTACGACTATGGTATGAGAGCTTGATTGTAGACAATCTTTATAATCGAGTGCTTTGCTACAAATTTTTGTAAGTAAATAATAGGGTCTGTTGATATTTCAGCCATGCATTGCGTTATCGGCTAAAACAACATAAACAAGGCATGAAACGCAGGCAATGGCCTTCCCTTGTCAAGTTTCATAACGCAGTTTAGGGAGGTTTTAGCCATAACCCTGCGGGACAGGAACATTTTTGTCGTTACTGCGTGCGTTATGTTTCGCTCATTTAGAATAACTAAATTTCGCTAAACATGCCTTGTACCGTCTAAAAAATGTCCTCTGTCGCAAGCATCTGTGAAATGTCAACAGACCCTACACTAGAAATGTAAATAACAGCGTGCTTCATCATCGCTTTATTGGTACATTATTGGGCATCTGGAGCAGCGCTCCACAAGACACATCCATGCACCTTGTTGAATAAAAGGACATTGTTAATGTTTCAACATATCCCACCTTATGCAGGCGACCCAATTCTCTCTTTAATGGAACAGTTCAACGCTGATCCACGCGCTGAAAAGGTTAATTTAAGTATTGGTTTGTACTACAACGAAGACAGTATCGTTCCACAGCTCGAAACTATTATCGAAGCGCAAAAACGTATTGCACCTAAAAATGATAAAACCAAACTTTATCTTCCAATGGAAGGTTTTAAACCTTACCGTGATGCGATTCAAGCGTTATTGTTTGGTGCAAACAGCCCTGCTATTCAACAAGGTCGTGTTGCAACCATTCAAACATTGGGTGGTTCAGGTGCATTAAAAGTCGGTGCAGATTTCTTAAAAACTTATTTCCCAAATTCAGAAGTTTGGGTGAGCCAACCAACGTGGGATAACCATGTTGCAATTTTCAACGGTGCTGGCATCAAGAGCAACTACTATCCATATTTCGATGCCGAAACACGTGGCGTTGATTTTGATGGTATGTTGTCAACATTAAAAACTTTGCCAGAGCAAAGCATTGTATTGTTACACCCTTGCTGCCACAACCCGACAGGTGCAGATCTAAATCCAGCACAGTGGGATCAAGTAATTGTGGTATTAAAAGAGCGTAACTTGATTCCATTCCTTGATATCGCTTATCAAGGCTTTGGCGATAGCATGGAACAAGATGCTTATGCGATTCGTGCTTTAGACCAAGCTGGTTTAAACTTCATCGTCAGCAACTCGTTCTCTAAAATCTTCTCACTTTATGGTGAGCGTGTTGGTGGTTTAACTTTCGTATGTGACGATGCTGAAGCAGCAAAATGCACATTCGGTCAGTTAAAAGCAACGGTACGTCGTATCTACTCAAGCCCACCAACAACGGGTGCATGGTTGGTTGATCAAGTATTAAATGACGCTGATCTCAATCAACAATGGCAAAATGAAGTGAAAGAGATGCGCGAACGTATTATCAAAATGCGTAGTATCTTAAAAGATGAGTTGACTAAAGCACTTCCTGAGCGTGACTTTAGCTACCTTGTAAACCAGAAAGGTATGTTCAGCTATACAGGTTTGACAGGCGAGCAAGTCGACACCTTACGTGAAGAATATGCAATTTACCTTGTTCGCAGTGGCCGTATCTGCGTTGCAGGTTTAAATATGAATAATATTTATAAAGTTGCAAAAGCAATGGCTGAAGTGCTAGCAAAATCAGCTTAAAATCCCCTTGCGGAGCTATAATCGCTCGTCATCTCCCTTTTAAAAGGGAGACTTTATGGATCAAAAATGGTTGTTTCACGTGAAACAACCATTTTTATTTTTACAAAACCAGCTTCATTAAAACTAAAATTTATCCGACAACTAGAGCCAAGAATAAATGTACTAAATGATTAAATCTGTATCATTCAATGTTCAATCCAGCTTAGTCTTTGTATACTGCAACACATGAATAAACAACAAACAGTACCTTTAAATATGACTCAACTGACCTGCTTTAAAGCCTACGATATTCGCGGAAAACTAGGCACCGAACTCAATGAAGAAATCGCCTATAAAATTGGTCGTGCATACGGACAAATCTATCAACCTAAAAAAGTGGTGATTGGTTGTGACATCCGTCTGAGTAGTGAAGGCTTAAAGCAAGCAACCATTCGAGGTCTCAATGATGCGGGTGTCAATGTTCTAGATTTAGGCATGACGGGCACCGAAGAAGTTTATTTCGGCGCTTTCCATCTTGATGTACAAGGTGGCATTGAAGTTACGGCGAGCCATAATCCAATGGATTATAACGGCATGAAATTAGTTCGTGAAAATGCACGTCCAATCAGTGCTGATACAGGCTTAAAAGACATCCAAGCACTCGCTGAAGCAGGTACTTTTACAGAAGTTGAGCAAAAAGGTACAACTGAAAACTATAATATTTTGCCAGAGTTTGTCGATCACTTATTAACATATATCGACCCACAAAAAATTAAACCACTCAAACTGGTGGTCAATGCAGGCAATGGGGCTGCGGGTCATGTGATTGATGCGATTGAACAGAAATTTCAAGAACTGAATATTCCTGTTGAATTTATCAAAATCCATCATGAAGCCGATGGAACTTTTCCTAATGGGATTCCAAATCCAATCTTGATTGAAAATCGTGACAGTACCCGTGACGCAGTGCTGCAACATCAGGCGGATATGGGGATTGCCTGGGATGGCGACTTTGACCGCTGCTTCCTATTCGATGAAAAAGGACAATTCATCGAGGGCTATTACATTGTTGGTTTATTGGCACAAGCATTCTTAATCAAACAATCTGGCGAAAAAATTGTGCATGATCCACGCCTAGTTTGGAATACCTTTGATATCGTAGAGCAATACCAAGGGATCGCAGTTCAATCAAAATCTGGACATGCTTTTATTAAAGATGTGATGCGTGAACATAACGCTGTTTACGGTGGAGAAATGAGTGCACATCATTATTTCCGGGACTTTGCTTATTGTGATAGCGGTATGATTCCTTGGTTACTCACCATTGCCCTACTCTCAGAAACAGGTCAATCTCTTTCGACACTCGTGGAAAATATGATTGCCAAATTCCCTTGTAGCGGCGAAATCAATTTTAAAGTAGCAGACACGCAAACAACTGTTCAAAAGATCTTTGATCATTATGCAGACCAAAATCCATTAGTAGACCGTACCGATGGTGTTAGCCTTGATTTTGGTGTCTGGCGTTTGAATGTCCGCGCATCGAATACAGAACCATTACTACGCTTAAATATTGAAAGTCGTGCTGATAAAAATCCGCAACCTATGCAAAATTATGTAGATGAGTTGACAGATTTGATCCAAGGATAAGCGAAGAGTTAAGAAATAGGGAGCTATTGCTCCCTGTTTCTACAAAACGATAATTATTGATATCCATTTGGATTTTTCTTTTGCCAGTTCCAACTATCAGCGAGCATATCTTCCAAAGTATATTGCGGTTGCCAACCAAGCTCCGTAATTGCCCGTGTATTATCAGCAAATGATATTGCAACATCACCTGAACGCCGTGGTGCAAACTCAAAAGCAACAGACACACCATTAATTTGCTCAAAGGTGTTTTTGACTTGTAATACAGATGAGCCATTGCCCGTGCCGATGTTCCAAGCACGGCAGCCTTGTGTAGATAAGCGATTATTTAAGGCACATAAATGGGCTTTGGCTAAATCGACTACATGTATATAATCACGAACCCCTGTACCATCGATGGTGTCATAATCATTGCCATAAATGGACAATTTTTCGCGACGACCGACTGCGACTTGAGTGACATAAGGCATTAAGTTATTTGGAATTCCTTGTGGATCTTCACCAATCTGACCGCTTTTATGCGCGCCAACAGGGTTAAAATAACGCAGTAAAGCAATCGACCAGCGAGAATCTGCCTGTGCCAGTTTTTGCAGTATTTGCTCAACAATCAGTTTGGTATAACCATAATTGTTATTTGGCATTCCTGTTGGCATATCTTCATTCAAAGGCGAAAGATTGGCTTCGTCATAAACCGTTGCAGATGAACTGAATACCAAGCTAAATACACCTGCGCGCTCCATCGCCTTGACCAACTGAACACTGCCCGTAATATTATTGTCAAAATAAGCCAATGGAATCTGCTGGCTTTCACCAACCGCTTTCAGACCAGCAAAATGAATGACTGCATCAATCTGATGGTCTTGGAAAACTGAATCTAACTCAGCCTGATTGCGAATATCACCCTGCACAAACACCAAATTTTTATTTGCTAATGCTTGTACTCGACGCAAAGACTCTTCAGAGCTATTTGAGAGGTTATCGAAGACAATCACCTCGTGACCTGCGGTAAGCAACTCTAAACAGGTATGGGAGCCAATATAGCCCGCACCACCCGTCACTAAAACTTTAGCCATCTGTTTTTCCTAATAATATTTTCAACAAACCTTGTGTTGATGCATCAAATTTAGAGAGATCATCCTGTTCACGGTTCAAAATCGGTAACAGCTGATTGGCAATTTCTTTGCCTTTTTCAACGCCCCATTGATCAAAAGGGTTAATATTCCACAACACCGACTGCACAAAAACCTTATGTTCATACATCGCAATCAGCATCCCTAAGCTATAAGGGTTCAACTCTTTGAGTAAAATGGTGGAGCTGGGTTGATTGCCTTCATATTGTTTATACGTCGGTAAGTCTTCCAGTTCACCTGCTGCCAATGCTTGATTCCCAAAGGCCAACAGGCGTGACTGTGCCAAACAGTTGGATAAAGCCAAATGATGCTGCTCAACCAATGCCTCTGCACTTTCGGCATAGGTAAATTGATTTGCATTATAACGTTTTACAGGGGCAATAAAGTCACAACTGACGGAGTGCGTGCCTTGATGCAGCAATTGATAAAAGGCATGCTGTGCATTGGGTCCAACCTCTCCCCACACAATTGGGCAAGTGGCTGAACTGACCTTTTCTCCATTGCGTTGAATCGATTTCCCATTAGATTCCATTTCAAGCTGCTGCAAATAAGCTGCAAAATATTTGAGACGACCATCATACGGTAAAACTGCATGGGTCTGGATATCCAGAAAATTGTTATTCCAAATACCTAAAAGCCCCATCAAAACAGGAATATTATGCTGAAATGGTGCGGATTGAAAATGCTGGTCTATCGCATAAGCACCTGCTAACAGTTGCTTAAATCCGTCAACACCAATGGTCAGGGCAATTGGTAAACCAATACATGACCACAAGGAATAACGCCCCCCAACCCAATCCCAGAGCAACAGCTGTTTATCAGCAGCAATGCCCCACTCTGTCATCTTGTCAGGCTTAGTCGAAACCCCGATAAAATGATTTTGCAGAATCTTGTCATTATGCCCCAATGCCTTTTCTAACCATTGACGCACGGTTTGTGCATTGGAAAGTGTATCAATAGTGCCAAATGATTTTGACGAGATAATAAATAAGGTTGTTTCAGGGCGGAGTTGATGCAGTAACTCCGATAACTGACTACCATCCATAGTCGAAACAAAATGCACAGCTAAAGGCTTTGTGGTTGCGACCTTAAAGTCAGACAGCGCATGGGTCACCATCAGTGGACCAAGATCAGAGCCGCCCACACCAATATTGACCACATCTTGAATCACCTCACCCGTCGCACCGCGATACTGTCCAGCATGGATTTTATCCACTAAAGCATACATACGTTCTAATTGCTGCTGTACCAGTTGATTGACTTCGGAAAAGTCTGGACTCGATTGTGGTAAACGCAGAGCCCAATGCATCGCTGCACGATGTTCTGTATAGTTAATCTGCTCAGATGAAAACAGTGTTTTGATCCACCGTTTTAAATCTTGTGCCTGCGCTAAATCCACTAAGCTATTTAAAATCGTTTGATCAATACGATGCTTACTAAAGTCCAAAACAATTTGGTCATACTCAACCGAAAAACGTTTAAAGCGTGCAGAATCTGCTGCAAATAATGTATTTAGATGAACCTCTTTAAATTGCTGTTGTAAAGATATCAGGTGCTCCACGACGGAAGCCTGCTCTTTTACAGCAAAAGGTTGAATCTGCTCGATCATCTTTAACGTCCCACGCCCATATATGCAAAACCTTGTGCTTTGACATAGTCAGGATCATAAATATTGCGACCATCCAAAATTAAAGGATGCCTCATCAACTGTTCAAGCTGCTTAAATTCTGGACTCCAGTATTGTTTCCAAGCCGTAAGTACACAAAGACCATGCACATCTTTTACCGCATCATACTGATTTTCACAAAGAATCAGATCGTCACGTTGACCATACATTAGCTTTATTTCATCTAAAGCTTGAGGATCATGAAGATGAACCGTTACCCCTTGCGCCCAGAGTGCTGCAAGCATTTGGTGAATAGGTGATTGCTGAATACTTGAGGTATTTTCTTTAAAAGAAGCACCCCAAATTGCAACAGATTTTCCCTGTAAATCCCCATGATAATAGTTCCAAAACTTACGGAACAGGATTTCTTTTTGTTGCTCATTAATTTGCCACACTTGTGCAAGCAATTGGCTTTTCACGCCTGTATTTGCAACTGTATTAGAGAGTGTCAGAATATCATGAGAAAAATTTTCACCGCCAAAACCAGCACCAGGGGCTAAGTAAGCTGAACCAATACGGTTATCCGCTGCCATACCCTGACGTACTGATGCAATATCAATCCCAAGTTTCTCAGCAACCACAGCCAAATCATTGATATAACTGATCCGTGTTGCCAACATGCCTGAGATACTCAGTTTGGTAAACTCAGCATCTAGAATCGGCATAAATAGATATTGCTGCGCCAAAGGGAAAAAAGGACGAAGTAATTCTTTGACTTTGGTCTGAACATTAGCTTGAGTACATCCCACGATCAACTGCTTAGCTTGGGTCAGACTCTGTAACGCATTTCCCTCTTGGATGGTATCTGGTAAATAGACCCAGTCATCTTCAGAAAGGATTTGTTGAAAATGCTCAGTCCCATGTAAGCCAAAGGTGGATGCATTGATCATCAGTTTAGGATGAATAATCGGACGCTGTTTTAGTGATGCTAACAGTTGAAAAACTTGTTGCTCTTGAGTTTGATTAAAACTAAATAAGTAGGCATCAATGTCTAAAGGAATACCATCCAGATCACGATAAATCAAAAATCCACTACTGAGTTGTTTTTCAAGTAAGCGACTGACATTTTCATCATAAAAAGAATATTGCTGACCATTTTCATTTGGGTTGAGGTGGGAACACCAATATACAAAATGCCCAGATTCAGACAATAATGCAGACATCACGCCTGCATATAATGTATTGCCAAAGATTGCAACTTTCATAACTACACGCCCTAAAACTATAGGACTAATTCTTGGATTAAGCCCTTAAACTCTGCGCCCAATTTTGGATGCTCGATACCATAGTGTAATACAGCTTTTAAATATCCAAGCTTACTACCACAATCAAAGGTTTGCCCCTTCATACGGTAGGCTTCCACAGTTTCTGATCGCTGCAATGCTGCAATCGCATCCGTGAGTTGGATTTCATTCCCTGCCCCACGGGGTGTATCTGCTAATAGACCCATAATCTGAGCGGGTAAAATATAACGTCCCACCACCGATAAATTTGAAGGAGCTGTGCCGACAGCAGGCTTTTCAACAATGCCCTGCATCGTAATACTTTCACCTTCGTTCGGTGTAACTGCAACATCTACAATACCATATTGATCCACCAAATGGTCAGGAACAGCTTCCACCATAATTTGTGCAGCCTGAGACTGTTCATAACGCTGGATCATTAAGGACAGGTCATTTTCAGCAGTCTGATTTTTTACCAGAACATCAGGCAGTAACACCGCAAACGCCTCATCACCCACAATATCTTTGGCACATAACACCGCATGGCCCAGACCTAAAGGCTGTGGTTGGCGCACACTCACCACACTCACATGCTTCGGTAAAATATCAGTAATTTCCTTGAGTAAATCAAATTTCTTTTTTTGCTCTAAAGTTGTTTCTAACTCAAAGTTACGATCAAAATAGTTCTCAATTGATGCCTTAGATGAATGCGTCACCAAAATAATTTGCTCAATACCCGCCTCAACTGCCTCTCGTACTACATACTCAATTGCGGGACGATCGACTACCGTCACCATTTCCTTTGGAATGGATTTACTTGCTGGTAAAAAACGAGTGCCTAAACCTGCAACAGGTAAAATTGCTTTTTTGATCATACAATACTCTCTTAATTAACTCGTACTTCGCCGCTACGTTTATAGCCATCAACATAATATTCTAACTGACTTAAAGCCCAATCTACATCATGATCTACTGCAGTCATTTGATTGATTCGACTGAATACAGACTGAATCTCTTGTAACGGATAATGCTTTTCAAAAGAACGTAAAATACGAGTATGCTCGGTATAATCTGTGTTATCTTGATCAATGAGTAGTTCCTCGTAAAGTTTTTCTCCCGGACGTAAACCACTATAAGCGATTTCAATATCACCATCCGTTGTATTTGCTTCTCGAACTTTTAAACCACTTAAAGCGATCATTTGTCGTGCTAAATCCTGAATTCGAACAGGTTCACCCATATCGAGTAAGAACACATCACCACCTGAACCTAATGCCCCAGCTTGAATGACTAACTGAGAAGCTTCAGGAATCGTCATAAAATAACGTGTTACATCAGGATGAGTCACCGTAATTGGGCCACCTTTTGCAATCTGCTGTCTAAATAAAGGTACAACTGAACCTGATGAACCTAATACATTTCCGAAACGTACGATACTGATCTGAGTATTTGGTTTCGTTTCAGCCACGGCTTGACAATAAAGCTCGGCCATCCGTTTCGATGCACCCATGACATTCGTCGGTCTAACTGCTTTATCCGTTGAAATCAGTACAAAGGTTTCCACGCCTTTTTTTACAGCGGCATTTAAACTATTTGCGGTTCCAATTGCATTATTTTTTAATCCAGCAATTGGATTACACTCAACCAATGGAACATGTTTATAAGCTGCAGCATGGTAGACTGTTTGCACATGATATTGTTCAATGATACGTTCTAATTTTTGTTGATCTTGTACAGTTCCTAAAATGGGAACAATGTCGCAACTGGCAATTTGCCTTAACTCTTTATCAATATCATATAATGCAAACTCAGTTAATTCATATAAAACCAGCATTTTAGGTTGATTTTTTATGATTTGTCGACAAAGCTCTGAACCAATCGATCCGCCAGCGCCTGTCACCATAACAATTTTATTTTGAATATTTTTAGCCAATAAATGGGCAATAGGTGGAACAGGATCTCGTCCTAAAAGGTCAATAATATCAACCTCACGGATATCTGAAACTCGAATATCACCATCGACCAATTTGGTCAGTCCTGGAATTTCGGTAATTTTAATATGTGCAGGTTCTAAAAATTTGACAATCTCGCTTTTACGCATCCGTCCTACAGAAGGCAGCGCAATCAGAATTTCATCGACATTTTTTTTAGCTAACAATTTTAAGGCGCTGTCTGCGTCATAGACTTTTAAACGGCCCAACTGCTGCCCAGTGAGTGAGGGATCATCATCAATAAACAACACGGGTAAGTGTTCATCTGAATTGTATAGTGCCGCTGCAATTTGCTGCCCTGCATCGCCCGCGCCATAAATCGCGATGCGTTTTTTTTGTACATCGGCTTGTAAATAAGAACGCACGATAAAGCGAATAAAACCGCGGCTAAACCAAACCCATGCGAACATGAGAAATCCGAACATGAGCGGAATAGAAGTGGGAATAAAGGCATCGGTAAAATAAGCCAGCGCATACAACCCTGCCACAGCCAAAGAAGTACCCAACCCCAATTTGACCATAAACAGTTCGCTGTAGGTGCGCACAATAAAGCGATACACCCCAAAAATAAACAGCGATACAACTGCAATCACACTTGCCCATACCGAACCAAAAGCCAAGTTGGGCACCACTTCTGCGCCTAAATCAAACTGGCGAATGGCATAACATAGCCACAGTAATACAGGAAATACACAGAAATCCAGCACAACTAAAAATGCGAGTTTGGCAGCGCGTGGGGATTCTACAGCAGGTTCGATAATGGATTTCATAAATATACAATTATTAATATTTGAATTTTAAAACACCGTATTACTTTAATGCAGAATACAGGTTCCAACCTCTAAAAATGAATGTGCAGCGATAGTTTGACCACCTGCGACTTTTACCCCCACGCTTAAATGAGCAAATTCCTCAATGACCACGTCATGATCTAATAATGTACCAATATTCAATATTACACCATCATTGATCACAGTTTTATAACTAATTACACACCCTGCCATCACACTCACCCCTAGACCAATATCAGCTGTTGGACTCACAACTGTTTTAGGATGAATCACCGAAGTCAATTCTATACCCAAGGCTCGCAAGGTCTGTTGCCATTGCTGCCGTAATGTATTATTGCCTACCGCCACAATCGCTTGAAGCTGCGTATTCTGCAACTGATTTAAATTAGCAATATTTGTCACAATGTTATATTCCGCCACATGCTGTGTTGCAGGCCAGCGGTCATCGGCAAACATAATCTCTTGCCATTGTCCACTCAGTTCTGCAGCTTCTGCAACGGCCAAACCGTATCCCCCTGCACCTAAAATTAACAAGCTGGGTTTATTAAGCATTTGGATGACCTGCTTTGAATTTTATAGCCACAATTAACAATGGTATATAGGCAATCAGTACTGCCAACTCAGGGTATGCCCATGCTTGTGTAACCGTCATATAAGCGATAGGAAATAACCACAATAGGTTAATCGCTGCAACCGCCAACGTCACGGGGATATGACTTCCGCATTTACGCGATAAAATTTGATAGCTATGGCTTCGATGTGCATCATACATTTTATAGCCGCTCAATACGCGTTTTATGAGGGTATAAGTCGCATCTACCACAAATACACCTAGACAAATGATCCACGCACAAAACAGTGCCAAGTTTTCTTTGAGGGTGATGAGCGCCAAAATACCCAAAGTGAGGCCGAGAAATCCGCTACAGGCATCGCCCATAAAAATTTTAGCCTTGGGAAAGTTCCACAGTAAAAAGCCAAATACACAGGCGGCCAATAACCACAATATGTCTGAGTTCAATGTGGTATTCAGTACATAATACAAAATGGCCATGCTAACGACAGTGGTAATGGCTTCGACACTGGCAATGCCGTTAATGCCATCCATAAAGTTGTATAGATTGAGCAACCATACCAAAAATAATACTGCAATAATATTGGCGATAAAGCCAAGTTGCAGACCATTAAAAGCCGTAACTTCGCTAAAGCCACCCAAGCTGATCACCACGCCAATGGCCACCAAGAAATGTATGGCTAAACGCAGCATGGAGTTAATATGTCCATGGTCATCTAAAAAACCAAGTAAAGCAATGACAAAACCCGCTGCCATAAGAGTTAAGCCAATATGTAGCGTCAATTGTTGGCTGTATATCAGCACAGCCAGCGCCAACAAGTAGCTACACACCACTGCAACACCACCTCCACGTGGCGTAGGTACACTGTGGGAACTACGTTCATTAGGGTTATCTATGATATTTTTCTTGAGGGCATAAGCTCGCATGTAGCCTGTGAATAATAATGTTAGTATAAAAAATACGATGCTCAGCGCAAAAATTGACATGCGTAAATTACTCTTTCATTTTTAAATAGTTTTGACCCGCTTGCAGCATCGCTTGCTGGGTACTCAATGGTGCTGTCCAACCCAGCAGCTTCTGAGCTTTGGTCGTATCGACTTCTAGTGACTCAAACAACTGCTCATAGAGTTTGGATTTGCCAATACATGCAGCGCCTAGTTTCATAAGCGGTTGCGGAATATAAATAAAATGTGCTTTTTTTCCCATGCCCTGTTTTAAATATTGCACCAACTCACGTGTAGAAATAGGAGTTTGATCTGCCACCAAAAATGTTTGATTGGCTGCATTTGGATGTTCAATACAGGTTTGAATAAAGTCTACCAAGTTTTCTAGTGCGACAAAGCTGCGTTTATTGTTTGTGCCTGCAAAAGGTAAAGGTAAATTGCTTGCAACTAGTTTGAGTAACCGAGCAAAGTTACCTGGTGCATGAGCGGCATAAACTAAAGGTGGACGAATAATGACTAATTCTGTAGCTGATCCCGCAAATAGCTTTTTAAGCTCTTGCTCAGCCTCTGATTTGGAAACCGCATAATCTGCATGAGGCTGTGCTAAAGCATCTTCTGTAAATGGTTGCTGCAGCGTCACTGAACCATTCACACCGATAGAACTCATAAATATAAAGCGTTTTACTTTTTTGTCTAAAGCCTGACGTGCTAATTGCAAAGTACCATCCATATTCACTTTGCGAAATTCGCTCAATGGGTCTGTTGTTTGTTCATTTAAAATATGGGCACGACCAGCTAAATGAATAATAACGTCTATATTTTCGGGTAAGTCTGCTTCAAAAATATTAACAGCGACAAGTTGTTGGATATTTGCAGAAAGTATATTATTCTGAGTGCGGACTAAAGCAATCGTGTCATACACACTACTCACATGTTCAGTCAGAGCTGTACCTACAAATCCTGTTGCACCTGTGATTAAAACTCTCATTATTTTAAAGACCGCATTGATAATACCTGAGTATAGACTTCTAATGTTTTATGCAACATTGTATTAAAATTAAATTGAGTTTCATACAAATGACGACTGTTATTACCTAATTGTAGACGCAAATTTTTATTCACAATTAGTTCTTGAAGTGACTGAACTAAAATATCAATATCCCCTTTAGGGATAAGATATCCATTTTTAGAACTAACACTTTCCTTTACCCCTCCCACATCAGAAGCAATAATAGGTAAAGATGTACTCATTGCCTCCAATATAGTCAAAGGAAAGCCTTCATAATTTGAAATTAATACAAAAATATCGGCCAGATTCAAAAACTCTTTTACTTTAAAACTTTGACCATGAAAAATGATTTTTGAATCAAGATTTTCATGGGTAGCCAATTCTTGACATTTTTGAAGATTTGGTCCATCGCCTAAAAAATCTATTTGCCAAGTTAAATGAGCAGGTAATTTTGAAAGTGCTTGTATCAAAAAATATTGATCTTTAGGATCTTCAAAACGTGCAACCATAATCAATCTTACTATAGAGCTAGATTTTTCACTTGCTGAAGTTTTTATATCTGGTACACCATTGTGAATAGTCTGAACCAACTCTGGTGTTCCAACGTTATGCTTAAAACCATGTTGTCGGTCATATTCTGAAACTGTAATAATATGATCTGAAAACTTAGTCATGAAACGTTCTAAAGTCGCATATATTTTTTGTTTTCTAGGGCTTACTCCATCAGTAAAAGCCCACCCATGTGCCGTAAACACTACAGGTAAGTTCAATGATTTAGCTGCTAAACGACCCAATAAGCCAGCCTTACTAGAATGGCAATGTACTATATCTGGCTTCAGCTGTTTTAAATGTTTTTTTATTTCCCAAAAACCTAGTACATCATGTGCTAAAGATATTTCTCTTCTTAAGTGCTTTAATGAACTAAACTCTATATGATTTTTCTTGAGTTCTTCAGTAAAAGCACCAGTTCCACCTACTAATATATGAACTTTATGGCCCTGATCAATCATACCTTTAGCTAAATCAAGCAAATGTACGCTTGCACCACCGAGAACATCTGAGCGAGTGATAATATAGGCAATATGTAACATATTTTATTCAACGACTTTAAATTTAGAATTATTCATTAATACTTGGTAAATTTTACTCCATTCTTCTAGCATAGCTTGTTGAGTAAACTTAATAAGTGCATTTTGATACCGTTGTTCAATAATTAAGGAATGATTAAAGTCCGTGGCCTTAAGTAATTTTAAAGTATATTCCTCTATATTTCCTA
This sequence comes from Acinetobacter sp. SwsAc4, assembly GCF_013391535.1. Lineage (NCBI taxonomy): Bacteria > Pseudomonadati > Pseudomonadota > Gammaproteobacteria > Moraxellales > Moraxellaceae > Acinetobacter > Acinetobacter sp. SwsAc4. The sequence continues at coordinate 6,808 of NZ_JACAXC010000037.1, read as the reverse complement.
CTGGAGATATAAATAAATTATCTAAAAGAATTTCTTTTGCACCACAGCAATCTGTTGATATAATTGGCTTTTTAGAAAAAACAGCTTCTAATAAGACAGTTGGAAGCCCTTCGTGATCAGAAGAAAGACAATAATAATCACAAAGTTTTAAAAGCAAATTTACATCATTCCTACGCCCAAGAAAATGAATTTGTTCACTCATTTGCAAACTATTTACTAAGCCTTTAAGTTTTTCTTCCTCTTTTCCCTCACCTACAATTAGAAGATGATCCTGTACATTACTTTCAGTACAATATTTAGAAAATGCGCGAATAAGTAAAGGGAAGTTTTTCTCTGGAGATAACCTACCAATAGACAAAAAAACCCTATTATCTGATTTAAAATAATATTCTATATCTTTAGGAATAGTCTCTTTGGTCTCATTATTAATAAACCTATGAATGTCAATTCCATTATAAACTGAAACAATCTCATTCTTTTTATAAAAACCATATTTAATATAGCTTTGAGCTGCTTCTTCACAAACATTTGTATTTAAATCAGATTGTTTTTTTAGAAGATTATTTATTTTAAAAAATATTTTAGGAATTTTAGTATAGGGGGTGATAGATCCATGCTCAGAACAAATTAGTTTATAATTGAATATTGGCTTCAATAGACGAGAAACAACATGACTATAAAAAATATGACTATGTACCAAGTCAGGATTAAATAATTTCATTATTTTATAAATAGATACTAATGTTTTAGGTATATCTTTTATAGAATATAAATTTAAAATAAATTTCTCTATTTTATCATTATCAATAAATATTTGGGTTAATGGCCCCTTTAGGTAAATAATTTTGACATAATTTCCTTTTCTTACATTATCTAATGCTAGATCATAAGCTATTTTTTCTGCTCCACCACTCCCTCCCACTGGAACTATATAAAGTATTTTCAAAATTACTATACCTCTTTCATCTTTCTGTCAAAAATAGCCAGACCAAAAAACATTAAAAATATTAAATTAGACATAATAGACTCTTCTACTAGTCCATAGACTAAAAAAGCCAAAATAATAGCAATACTACTCAAACTCCTAGATGAGAAAATAAAATTTGAAACTAATAACATTAAGAATAAAATACCAAAAATACCATACTTCACTAAAATATGGTAATATAAATTATCGGTCGTACCTATATGGTTAATAAAATAATTCATTTCCTCATAGGTATATCCTAAAGGGAAATTTTTTTCAATAAAGAGATTTGCCCAGTAAATTCTATCTTCACGACCATTTAAAGAAACATCTTTTAATCTACTAAAAACATCTGTAGCAAAAATAAAATATATAGGAAATAAAGATAAAACTAAGGTAGCAATAAATCTCTTATAACTTGAAAAGGAAATAACAACCATATAAATAATTAAAAACAATAATGCCCCCCTAGATTGTGTCATTAAAAAAATATAAAAAGTCAAAACACTAAAAGGTATATTTTTATAATTGTAAAAATATATAAATGATAGAGCACTAAGAACCCCTAATACATTAGGGCCAATATTATTTCCATATATTTCAAACCACAGCCTATCCTTAAATAAAAAAAAGTTCAAAAAACTATCTGAGTTATAGGGAGTAGAAAAAATAAAAAGAAAAGAAATAAAGAAAAGAAATATATATGCATTACTCCTATATATATCTTCTTTAAATTTGGTTAAACTCCCAACAATAGCAAAAACAAATAACCCATAAAAAATCAAATGCATAGCTGCTACATAATTATTAATTGAGACCAAAAGACTCAATATAGCAACAAAAAAAATATTTTTAAAATTTCTTCTATTCACCATCACATAAAATAATATGAATGGAAGAACAAAAAAAAGACTTTTAAAAACTATAACAGCATATAATGATATTAATAAAATTAATAATCCAATTTTATACTTACCAATTAAAAACATAATTAAAACCTATAAAAAAACTTTAAAAGTTTTTTTAAATCATAATAATTAAATCCAGTTAAAATTTTATAGAGTATAACCCTTAACCTCATTTCTTCTGGAAAATAATTATAAATATGACTTTTTAAGACCATAGCCTCAAAAGAATTTAAATTATGTTTCTGTACAAAATAAAGATATGATTTTAAAATTTTATCTTTATTAGATTTTGATATTCTATCTTTTTCATGACTTATATCCAAAATATAGGAGTAATTACTAACCAATCTTGCTTTAGATTTTTTTTTCTTAAGTATATTAAACCATGCTTCTAAATCCTGCCAAACCATCATTCTTTCATCAAAACCCTTATAGTTTCGAAGAATAGTGGTTTTAATAAAAATTTGATTACCTATATAATTATTATAAAGGAGATCAATTGCCCCTACTCTTGTTTTATATTTTTTTACATATTTAATACCTTCAGTATCCAATACGCTTAAATTAGTGAAAAGTATATCATTTTCATTTTTTGTTTCTTTTATAAAATGCTCTAATCTATTTTTTAAAAAATAATCATCATCATCTAAGCCCGTAATAAATTCACCTTTTGCATTTTCAATTGCAATATTCCGACTTACACATGCCCCACTATTCTTTTCTTTTATAAAATAGCGAATACGTGAATCTTGCTTACTAATTTCGTCTAAATATTCATGTGTACCATCATTAGAGCAATCATCTACAATAATAATTTCTAAATTTTGATAAGTTTGCTGACGTACAGACTCAACTGCACGTTTTAATAGTTCTACACGATTAAAAGTAGGAATATATACGGTCACTAATGGATTGGACTGCTCTAAACTCATTATCAATTCTCCCCGAACAAATCTCGCGTATAAACCTTATCAGCATCTTGCTTCAGATCATCACTCATTCTATTCGCGAGAATGACATCCGAACTTAACAAGAACTGATTTAAGTCATTTTGTAAAGTGTAGTGCTCAAATTTTTCCAGTTTTAAAGTAGGTTCATAAATTTGAATCTGAATATTATATTCTTCTAACTCATGAATAATATCTTGAATTGCAGAATCCCTGAAGTTATCCGAACCTGCTTTCATAGTTAAACGATAGACACCTACGATATTTGGGCGTTTTTTTAAAATTTCTTTTACAATAAATTGTTTACGTGTTTGATTTGAATGAATAATGGCTTGAATTAAATTTTGTGGTACATCTCTATAGTTTGCTAAGAGCTGTTTAGTATCTTTTGGTAAGCAATACCCACCATACCCAAACGATGGATTGTTATAATGCTGACCAATACGAGGGTCCAAACTTACACCCTTTATGATATCTAAACTGCTAAGATTATGTTTCGCACAGTAGGTATCTAGCTCATTAAAGTATGCGACACGCATCGCAAGGTAAGTATTTGAAAATAACTTCACCGCTTCAGCTTCAGTAGCATCCATACATAGAGTTGGAGCATTACGTTCAATCGTAGCATTTAAATAAAGCTGGGCAATTTTTTTAGCTCGTTCCGACTTCTCACCCACAATAATTCGTGATGGATACAAATTATCATAAAGTGCTTTTCCTTCACGCAAGAATTCTGGAGCGAAGACAACCTGCTCTGTTTCAAATTTTGCTTTAATTTGCTCTGTATAACCTACTGGTATAGTAGATTTTATAATAATGGTTGCAGTGCTATTTAAAGGCAAAATTTCTGCAATCACACTTTCAATAGAAGATGTATCAAAATAATTGGTTTCAGAATCATAATTTGTTGGGGTGGCGATAATAATATAGTCGGCCTTTTCATAAGCCTCTACCTTATCTGTTGTTGCTTTTAAGCTTAATTTTTCTGCAGCAAAAGCTTGTTCAATATAAGTATCTGCAATAGGAGATATCTTTTGATTAATTAAAGCAACACGACTTTTTTCAATGTCTAAACTCGTTACTTCGTGCTGACGAGCAAAGAGTACGGCATTAGATAAACCTACATAACCTGTACCTACAACAGTAATACTTAACACTTGACCATTCCTAAGACTGAGATTTTAATGATTTTTTAAAAATAGGGAAAAAATGTATCTTAAACAAAAGGCCATTTTTATAGAAGTAATTAAAAAATGTTAGCGAAAGCAACTCAATAATCAATACACTATATGCTGCACCAATTAGCCCAAAATTATAAATCATTACGTATGATATAGGTAACGCAGTTATGGCAACACACATCATTTTTTTTGAGATATAACTATAACTTTCTTCTTTCACCAAAAAACGTGCTGAAATAGTACCTAAACCACTACATAAAGTTGCCAGCCCCAATATCAATATCAATTCATAGGCATCTCTATAATCACTTCCATAAAGAAAATTTAATATCCACTCACCTAAGATAGCTAATATAGATATAATGATTAAAGATACAACCACTACCACAGCATTTAATTTTGCAATCATGACATAGGATACATAATTTTTTTTTTGTTGATATATTTTACTTAAAACTGAAGTAATGATAGATGTATTAATAAAAGCCCAAGACGTACCTAAAGTTACCGCAACAGCATAGATACCTAATTCACGAGTGGATGTAAGCGCAACTAACATAAGACTTGTTACTTGCGTATACAATGTAACAGCCAAGGTAGACAATACCAAAGCACTTCCCGCACCTAAATAATACTTTCTATAAGGCTTTAAACTAATAGGCTTTATATACTGTTTTCTATTAAAAATATACTTTTTTATTAGATAAGGAATCAATGCAGTAAGAACGATAGGAATTCCTAAGAAAGCATAATCTAACTCAAAAAAAACAATTAGATACCGAACAATTAAAGCCAGACCTAAGCCTAATATATTTACAATTGCATTTATATAAGAATGCAAGACTGCATTATTATAAATCGTATATACATCCTGAGTAACGAAATATGCTGCTAGTGCAGTTGCCATGCCAAAAATTAACGTTAAAAAATCAGAATAGTAATATAAGCCCAATAAAATAGGCATTGTACATATTAAAAATAAAATCTTTCTTAATTTTTGAGTTCCAAAAAGATATCTTAGCCCTGAATTAGGGTTTCGACTTACTCGCTTAAATAAAATTTCTTGATTCCCAAACCAAGTTAATGTTTGTACAAAACCAAATAATGTTGCTGTAAATGCGATTTTACCAAAGTTGTTTGGTCCCAAATATTTAGCAACATAAGATGTAACAAAGATCAGGCCAAATATTGCGATGAATTTTTCTACCATCATCCATAAGGAATTAGATAGAATCTTTTTAGAAAAAATATTCATATTACAATCTTAGATCACTATCTTGAACATCCAAAATATATTTCAAATCATAAAGCACATAATTTTCTTTTAATAGTTCCTTAAAGTCTACTAGCGACATATTCTTAAACTCATCATGGGCAACAGCCAAAATCACAGCATCATAATGATTATTTTGCAGCTGAGTAATAGGGGTCAAACCATATTCATGCTCCACTTCTTTCGGGTCTACCCACGGGTCATAAATATCTAAATCTAGCTCATATTCTTTTAAAGCCTGAACCATATCAATAATTTTGGTATTGCGAATATCTGGACAGTTTTCTTTAAAGCTCAAGCCCATCACTAAAATTTTTGAACCTACCACTTGTATACGCTGCTTGACCATTTCTTTAATGAATTGTGTTGCAACATATTCACCCATACGGTCATTCAAACGACGTGCCGCTAAAATAATTTCTGGATGCAAGCCTAAAGACTGTGCTTTATGGGTTAAATAATACGGGTCTACCCCAATACAGTGCCCACCGACCAAACCAGGACGAAAAGGCAAGAAGTTCCACTTTGTCCCTGCAGCTTTTAACACATCTTCAGTATCGATTCCCATCCGGTTAAAAATCAAAGCCAGTTCATTAATTAAAGCAATATTTACGTCTCGTTGAATATTCTCAATTACCTTAGCAGCTTCAGCCACTTTAATCGTTGAAGCTTTATGCGTTCCAGCCTCAATAATTAAATTATAAATTTCATCAATAAACTCAGCCACCTCTGGAGTAGAGCCTGAGGTGATTTTTAAAATATTGGTTACCCTATGAAGCTTATCACCAGGGTTAATCCGCTCTGGGCTGTAACCTGCAAAAAAATCTGTATTAAATTCTAAACCTGATACCTTTTCTAGAACAGGAATACAAACTTCTTCTGTAGCACCGGGGTAAACCGTCGATTCATAAACGACGATATCACCTTTTTTCAGAATTTGCCCAATGCTTGTCGATGCTTTAATTAACTGCGTTAAATCCGGTTGCTTGTAATCATCAATAGGGGTTGGAACAGTGACAATGAAAAAGTTACATTCTTTTAATTTTTCTAAATCGCAAGTAAATGTTAATTGAGAAGCTTGTTGTAATTCATTTGGAGAGACTTCAAGAGTATGGTCTTGCCCATTTTTTAGTTCGCCAATTCGTTTGCTCGAAATATCGAAGCCAACAACGGATACCTTTTTTCCAAACTCTACGGCTAATGGTAAACCTACATAACCCAAACCAATAATTGCTATTTTTAATTCGGCAAGTCTCATAAAATTAGCCTTAATCCCTACAATGTATTTAAAACTCAAATGAAAGAAATAGAAACCATCAATTTTTCTGGGCACAATATAGCAGAGTTTTGCTCGACACTATAACGAAATTGTATGACGTATTTTTCTTTTTAAACGGTTTCACCCTTGACATCCTCCCCGACCTAAAGGACGGGGATTCCTCCTGCGAGACGCTCATGTCCGAGCGCAAGAATATTCAGTGCTGAGTTTATATCTCGATTATGGAGCGTACCGCACTCCATGCACTGCCATT
>NZ_JACAXC010000036.1:0-28044 GCF_013391535.1 Acinetobacter sp. SwsAc4 | reverse complement strand
GTTCAGATGGCTATTCTACGTTTGATTGGTTTTGGAAAAAAAGAAGAATTTAAGAAAGTGCTCGCAATTTTAAGAAAGAAAAAGCCTGATAGGACAAGGGCTCTATGAAATTTGTCGTGTACAGAGCAAAAAACTATTTTCTTTTTATACAAAAATAGGCATTGTGATGAGCTAATTCAAACATTTTGATCGAATATAGACAAAATTCTTTTGGGGGGAGATCAAATTATGAAACCATCATATTTTAAAACAAGCCTATACGCTGTCGCAACTACGACTCTGCTTCTTTGTTCTAGCCAAAATTATGCTCAGCAGTACTACAAATGGATGGATGCTAATGGTTCAACCCATTACACCACGACTCCTCCACCAAAAGGAGCAAAACGATTAGATAGAATTTCCACTTATGGAAGTAGCACTCAAAATACAAACCCGCCGAAAGCACAGCAACCTCAAAACGAAAATCAACCATCTGAAAATCAACCCAATCAAAATATGACTCGACCGCCAATAGATGAAATACCTCAAGCGCCTGCTGTTTCTGCTGCACCCATTACACCGCGTGGTATATAAAATCTAATCATAGACTTTATTGTTGTCTAAAATCTTAAGGTGGCTATGATTTATTTGTCACCTTGCTTGGATAAAATAAAAATATTATTAAAAAACAAAACAATATATCAATACTGTTTCAATATTTACACATTATTATGACGGCTGTATTTAAAGCCTCGTCATCTAAAAAAAGAGAGCCTTTAACAAATTCAAAAATACTCACTTTTTTAAAATACCCCAACTGGTTTCCACTCGCATAATTTAGAAGATAAAATCCTCAGCTAAAAACTGACATTCGCCCCTATTTTGCGCTATGCTGTGCGGCAATCTTAACTTTAATTTTTGTTGTATCGCATATCCCTATGACGACTTCTCACATTGACTCCGAATATCAAGCAAGTGCCATTGAGCCTCAAGTTCAACAAGACTGGGACAATCGCAAAGTTTTTAAAGTTGCAGACACTGTAGAGGGCAAACATCGCTATATCCTGTCGATGTTCCCTTACCCAAGTGGCAAGCTGCATATGGGGCATGTGCGTAACTACACCATTGGTGACGTGATCAGCCGTTTTTACCGTCTAAAAGGCGAAACGGTATTACAACCAATGGGTTGGGATGCGTTTGGTTTACCTGCTGAAAATGCAGCGATCGCTCATCAAGTTGCACCAGCAAAATGGACATTTGAAAATATCGCATATATGCGTGACCAATTAAAAAAATTGGGTTTGTCTGTGGACTGGGATCGTGAATTTGCAACCTGTACACCAGAATACTATCACTGGGAACAATGGTTATTTGTTCAGCTTTATAAAAAAGGTTTGATTTATCGTAAGCTCTCAACAGTAAACTGGGACCCAGTTGACCAAACTGTTTTAGCAAACGAACAAGTTGAAAATGGTCGTGGCTGGCGTTCTGGTGCATTGGTAGAAAAACGTGATATTCCAATGTATTACTTCCGCATCACAGACTATGCACAAGAATTATTAGATGATTTAGACACCTTGCAAGATGGTTGGCCACAACAAGTGTTGACCATGCAACGCAATTGGATCGGCCGCTCTACGGGTATGGAAATCACTTTCCCATCTGCAAATACAGAAATTTATGCTGATGGCTTAACCGTTTACACAACGCGTGCTGATACCTTAATGGGTGTGACTTATGTTGCTGTTGCAGCAGAGCACCCTCTTGCGCTTAAAGCAGCAGAAAACAATCCTGAATTGGCTGCATTTATCGAAGAATGTCGTATGGGATCAGTGGCTGAAGCTGATTTAGCGACTGCCGAAAAGAAAGGCATGGCAACAGGTTTATTCGTAAAACATCCTGTAACTGGTGATGAGCTTCCTGTCTGGATCGCAAACTACGTATTAATGTCATATGGTTCGGGTGCTGTGATGGCTGTGCCAGCACACGACGAACGTGATTTTGAATTTGCCAACAAGTTTAATTTACCAATCAAACAAGTGATCGATGCCAAAGGTGCTGATGATGCAGACTACTCTGCAACTGAATGGCAAGAATGGTATGGCTCTAAAGAAGGTAAACTCGTAAATTCAGGTGAGTTCGACGGTTTAGATTTCCAAGCAGCGTTTGATGCTTTCCTTGCAAAATTAGAACCACAGAACTTAGCAAATGCTAAGGTTCAATTCCGTTTACGTGACTGGGGTGTATCTCGTCAACGTTACTGGGGTTGTCCAATTCCAATGATTAACTGTAACACTTGTGGTCAAGTCCCAGTGCCAGAAGATCAATTGCCAGTGGTATTACCAACTGATGTGGTTCCAGATGGTTCTGGTAACCCATTAAATAAAATGCCTGAGTTCTATGAAACCAAATGTCCTTGCTGTGGTGGCGATGCACGCCGTGAAACAGATACCTTGGATACTTTCGTAGAATCATCTTGGTACTATGCGCGCTATGCATCTCCGGACTTTACAGGTGGTATGGTAAAACCAGAAGCTGCTCAAAACTGGCTTCCTGTAAACCAATACATCGGTGGTGTTGAGCATGCAATTCTGCACTTACTTTATGCACGCTTCTTCCACAAATTAATGCGTGATGAAGGTGTAGTACAAGGTAATGAACCATTTACCAACTTGCTTACTCAAGGCATGGTGTTAGCTGATACCTTCTATCGTGAAGCTGAAAATGGTAAGAAGACTTGGTTTAATCCTGCTGACATCGAATTAGAACGTGATGAGAAAGGTCGTATTCTTTCTGCGAAATACTCAGGTGATGGTCAAGAAGTTATCATCGGCGGACAAGAGAAAATGTCTAAGTCGAAAAACAACGGGATCGACCCACAAGCAATTATTGATCAGTACGGTGCAGATACAGCACGTGTATTCATGATGTTTGCTGCACCACCAGATCAATCTTTAGAATGGTCAGATGCAGGTGTCGAAGGTGCGAACCGCTTCTTAAAACGCGTATGGCGCTTAGCTGCTGGTTTCTTGGAAACGGGGAATCAAACAACGACGATTGATACTGCGAACTTGTCTAAAGATGCGCAAGATCTACGTCGTAAAACGCATGAAACCATCCAAAAAGTGGGTGATGACATCGAACGTCGCCATGCATTCAATACTGCGATTGCAGCATTGATGGAGTTGCTGAATGCAACTAACAAGTTTGAAGCAAAAGATGATAATGATGCTGCTGTAGCACGCGAAGCAATTACTACATTGTTAACCTTGCTTGCTCCATTTGCACCACATCTCAGTCAAACTTTATTGACTCAGTTTAGTATCGACTTAACAGCTGCTACCTTCCCGCAAGTGGATGAATCAGCATTAACACGTAATACACAAACGATTGTTGTACAAGTGAATGGTAAGCTCCGTGGTAAGTTAGATGTCGCTGTCGATATTTCAAAAGATGATTTATTGGCTTTAGCAAAAGCTTTACCAGAAGTTCAACAATTCTTAACTGGACCGACCAAGAAAGAAATTGTTGTACCAAATAAACTTGTGAATTTAGTGGTTTAATTTTCTGCTTAAACTCACTCTCCTAGTAGGAGAGTGAACTTTATCGAAACAAAACCTCATCAAAGCCCGCTGTCATTCAACGGGCTTTGATTCTAAAATGTGGTCAAATTATCAAGATTAAATCTTCCATATTTGCTGGAAGATCATAAGGACAAAGCATGCATATAGCTCAACGTTTCGCTGCGATTGTTTTAACATTAGGCCTAAGTGCAGGCTTAGCCAGTTGCGGTTTCCATTTGAAAGGTAGTAATCCAACGGCAACGCCTTTGGTATATAACAAATTAAATCTTGTTTTACCTGACAATACCGATGAGCTTGAAAATCGTCTGAGCATTTACTTGAGTGCAACAGGTGTACAACTGAGTAATGCGAACGATGCTTATGTACTGCGCATTTTAGACTACACGCCTCGCCGTCAATTATTGAATGGAAAATTAACTGAGGTCTTGCTTCGTCTAACAGTGACTTTCCAAATTGAAGATCGTCAAGGCAACAAAATTACTGAACCTCGCACATTAACTGCATCACGTAGTTATCAATATGATGTCGCAACGGTCAATACAGACAATCAACAAGAAGCTTATTTAAATAAGATTGTAATTGATGATGTAGCTCAGCAGATTACGCGTCAAATTGCAGCAAATCGTTTACCGAAAGCACAGTCGTAATCGCGATTTATGAAACTAGATTATGTTCAAGCTTTAAAACGTGTAAATGAAGCCCGTGGTGCATGGATCATCCATGGGCAAGAGCCTTTGCTAGAACAAAATCTACTCGATACATTTCGTAAAGCGTGGCAACAACAAGAAGTTGAACGTCAACGCTATGATATTAGCAGTGTGAATGACTGGAAAAATGTCTTTAATGCATTGAATAGCCTGTCATTATTTTCTCAACAACTCGCAATTGAAGTCCATGGCAACATCAAACCCGATGCCAATGGGCTAAAACAGCTCAAAAGTTATATTCAGCACAATGAACATAACTTATTGCTTATCGTATTACCTAAACAAGATAGCAGTAGTTTAAAGTCCGCTTTCTTTCAGGTGGTTGAAGCAAATGGTGTTGTAGTTCCCTTAACGGCAACCTATCCACAAGACCGACAACGTATATTAGGTATTGAAGCCGATAAACTCGGAATCCAATTGAATAATGATGCATGGCAATGGCTGATGCAGCATCATGAACATAACCTACTGGCAGCCAAAAACAGTTTGATGCGTGTTGCAGATACCTTTCCCGATATCAAACAAATCCAGATTGAACAACTCTATGCGTGTTTACAAGATCAATCACGCTATACCACCTATGATTTAAGTGATGCATTATTAACAGGAAATTTAGCTCAATCCGTTAAAATCTATCAGTATCTTCTTGCTGCTGGCGAACCAGATAGTTTGATCTTATGGACACTCAGCAAAGAAATGCGTCTACTCATGCAACTTTTTGAGCAGCCACAGAATGCATTGCAATTAGGGATTTGGAAAACTAAAGTTTCGCTTTATCAGCAAGCATTACGCCGCTTAAACCCTCGTCAGTTTTTAAAATGGCCTGAACTTTTATTAGCAATTGATGCTGCAATTAAAGGAATGTCTAAAGAAAACTCAGAACATCTGATGCTTCAAGCAATCAGTGAACTGTGTGGTACAACTTTATTTCCAAGCTTTTCTTAAAGATAAATAAAAAAGGATGACTTTATGTCATTGGATTTAACCACAATCCAGAAAGAACAAATCAAAGATATACTTTCGCGTGCTGATGCTCTTATTATCAGCGCAGGTGCTGGCATGGGTGTTGACTCTGGGCTACCTGATTTTCGTGGTAATCACGGTATGTGGCAAGCCTATCCTGAACTAGGCAAACAACGAATTGATTTTACAGAAATCGCCAATCCAGCCGCTTTTCATCGCCATCCACGTTTAGCTTGGGGCTTTTACGGACATCGTTTAGCACTCTATCGTGAGACTCAACCCCATATAGGTTTTGAATTACTCAATCAATTGGCAGAGAAATTAGCACTACCTTATTTTATATTCACTTCTAACGTCGACGGGCAATTTCAAAAGGCAGGCTTTAGTCCAAAGCAGATTTATGAATGTCATGGTTCAATTCATCATTTACAATGCTTAGCTAGTTGTACTTCAGAAATTTGGTCAGCAGATGACATCTCGCCTGAAATCGACCATCTGAATTGCCAATGGTTAGATGACCTTCCTCACTGCAAACATTGTGGCGGTTTGGCACGTCCTAATATCTTAATGTTTGATGACAACGAGTGGATCGCTCAGCGACAAACACAGCAACAGAATCGTTTAGAATCCTTTATAAATCAACATAAACAACCACTTGTTATAGAGATTGGTGCAGGTACAGCTATTCCAACAGTACGCTATTTCAGTGAACGTTTTGCGCCCTCTCTGATTCGTATTAATCCTCGTGATTATGCTTTACCCAAAACAGGTGGAATCGCTCTTGTCATGAATGCTGCACATGGTATTCAAATAATATATGACATTTCCACGACATAGCATCACAGCCAAATAGTAAATAATTCTCATTCTAGATTAGAAATATCCACGCTTTATCCTTATTTCACTTTTATACTAAGTTTATTTTCTTCATTTTGACCTCGTGACCATGCCAAAAACAAGCTCTAAAAAAATTCAACCTCGCAAAATAATATTGATCGCTCTCGGTGTATTGATCATAGCAGCACTAGGTTGGATGTTCTTTAAACCTAAAGCTGAAGTTCCACAATATATTAGTGCTGAAGTTTCGCGTGGCGATATTGAAGATTCTGTTTTAGCCACAGGTGTATTGGAAGCCACCAAAATGGTGAGTGTCGGTGCACAGGTTTCAGGTCAAGTGAAAAAAATGTACGTGCAATTGGGTGATCAAGTTAAACAAGGTCAGTTGATTGCTCAGATTGACTCGATTCGTCAAGAAAATGATTTAAAAACGGCTGAAGCAAGTATTAAAAATCAACAAGCCCAGCTTGCCGTTCAACAAGCAAATTTGGCAAAAGTTGAAGCTGAATACAAACGCCAACAAGCGATGTATAGCCAAGATGCAACATCACGTGCAGAACTTGAAACAGCACTAGCAAACTTTAAAACAGCACAAGCTCAAATTGCAGCAATCAATGCGCAAATTGAACAATCTCGTTTAACACTCGCAACTGCACAAGAGAATTTAGGTTATACCAGTATTATTGCACCAATGGATGGGACAGTGGTTGCCATTGTGACCGAAGAAGGTCAAACGGTGAATGCCAATCAAACCGCGCCAACGATTGTGAAATTGGCGAAATTAGATACGATGACAATTAAGGCTCAAATTTCTGAAGCCGATGTTATGAAAGTTGAAAAAGGTCAAACCGTTTACTTCACGACATTAGGTAATAGTGACAAAAAACATTACGCACAGCTACGTCAAGTTGAGCCAGCACCAAACTCTATCAATACCGAAACAACCAATACCAGTTCATCATCATCAAGCACAGCCGTGTATTACAACGCTTTGTTTGATGTTCCAAATGAAGACGGTAAGTTACGTATTGATATGACTGCACAAGTCTATATTGTTTTGGCTGAAGCGAAAAATGTACTAACAATCCCTGCCGCTGCCATCCAAACTAAACGTTCAAACAAAAAAGAAAATGGCAATAATTCGGTTGCAACGGATAAAGCAAAAAATGCAGATACTCAGAAAGCGCAGCATCCTAAACGCCTAGATTTGACTGAAGCTGAAAAAGCCTTAATTGCTCAAGGTAAAGCATCCACAGGCATGGTTCGTGTGTTACAAGCGGATGGAACTGCTCAACCTCAACCTGTGTTAATCGGCCTTAACAATCGCGTTACTGCACAAGTGCTGAGAGGTTTAAAACAAGGTGATCAAGTGGTGATTGCCGATGCAACTGATAGCTCAAACGAATCAGCAAAACGTAGCAATCAACGTCCAATGAGAATGTAATATGACCCAAGATCAAACACATTCTTCACAGCCATTACTTGAGGTCAGTGACCTCACCCGTGAGTTCCCTGCGGGTGAAGGTACAGTACAAATTCTCAAAGGCATTGATTTAAAAATTTATGCAGGTGAGTTGGTTGCCATCGTTGGTCAATCTGGCTCTGGTAAATCCACCCTAATGAATATTCTGGGCTGTCTGGATAAGCCCAGCGCAGGAAGTTACAAGGTCAATGGTCGAGAAACCCGCCAACTAGAACCAGATGAACTGGCACAACTACGCCGTGAATATTTTGGTTTTATTTTCCAGCGTTATCACTTACTGGGTGATCTGAGTGCTTCTGGTAATGTTGAAGTCCCTGCCATTTACGCAGGCGTAGACAGCCAACTTCGCCAACAGCGTTCAGCTGAGCTACTTTCTGAATTGGGGCTGGAAGAACGTCTGCACCATCGTCCGAGCCAGCTTTCAGGGGGTCAGCAGCAACGTGTTTCGATTGCCCGTGCATTGATGAATGGCGGTGATGTGATTCTTGCCGATGAGCCAACAGGTGCATTGGATAAGAATAGTGGTGTTGAAGTGATGCGTATTTTGCGTGAGCTGAATGCCAAAGGTCATACCATTATTCTGGTCACACATGATCTTAATGTTGCCAAGAATGCGACCCGTATTATTGAAATCAGTGACGGTAATATTATTTCAGACCGTGCCAACGTGCCTGAAAATACAGATAACGATTTACAACACCAAACCCTGCAACGTACACCACAAAAGAAAACCTCAAGCTGGCGTTCTTTTTTTGACCGTCTCGGTGAAGCATTCCGCATGGCACTGCTTGCCATGAATGCCCACCGTATGCGGACTTTCTTGACTATGCTTGGGATTATTATCGGGATCGCATCCGTGGTCTCGGTGGTTGCACTTGGGAATGGCTCACAGAAGCAGATTCTAGAAAATATCAGTAGTCTCGGCACCAACACCATTACCGTGTATCAGGGGCGTGGTTTTGGTGATAACTCGCGTGCTTCACAAGTCAAAACACTGGTGCCTGCCGATGCCGATGCACTGGCGGAACAACCCTATGTGGATGGAGTCAGCCCATCTGCCAATACCAGTGTGACGCTACGTTACAAAGATACCGAAGCATCCGCAACTGTAAATGGTGTCAGTGCAGATTTCTTCTATGTCCGTGGCATGACATTTAAATCAGGACAGCCTTTTGACAAAAATAGTGTTACTCAGCGTGCCCAAGACGTGGTGATTGATACCAATACGGAGAAAACCTTCTTTGCAGATGGCACCAATCCTGTCGGTCAAGTACTGCTATTAGGCAGTGTACCCAGTCGTATTATTGGTGTGATTGATGCTCAACAAGGCTTTATGGGCAACTCTGACAGTTTGAATGTTTACTTGCCTTATTCGACAGTCATGAGCCGTATGTTAGGTCAGTCTAATGTGCGTAGCATTATTGTTCGTATTAAAGATGAATATCCAAGTAGTGCCGCTGAAAATGCCATTTTGACTCTACTTGAACAACGTCACGGTGCACAAGACGTGTTTACCCAAAACTCCGACAGTATTCGTGAAACCATTCAGCAAACAACTGCAACCATGACTTTGTTAATTTCTGCAATCGCTGTGATTTCTTTAGTCGTTGGTGGTATTGGGGTGATGAACATTATGTTGGTTTCTGTGACTGAACGAACTCAAGAAATTGGCGTACGTATGGCGGTTGGTGCTCGACAAAGTGACATTTTGCAGCAATTCCTGATTGAAGCAATTCTGGTCTGTTTATTGGGCGGTATACTCGGTGTACTACTCTCTTTAGGGATTGGACAAATCATCGGACACTTTGCCAAAGGCATCATTGAAATGAGTTATTCGACCACCTCGATTGTAGCGGCCTTTGTCTGCTCAAGCATGATTGGTATTGTATTTGGCTTCTTGCCAGCACGAAATGCAGCACAGCTCGATCCAGTTGCTGCTTTAGCGAGAGAATAAGGAATTTGAGTATGTCTTTTCAATTCACAAAATTAGGACTCGCACTGGTACTCACTGGCTCCTTGGCTGGCTGTTCTGCTGTGGTGAAAACACCCTATAACGCCCCAGCAGTCCAAGTGCCACAACAGTTCCAATACGATGCACAAAAAAGTAAAAGCATCAATTTAACTGATCAATGGTGGACGTTATTTAATGATGCTCAACTGAATCAGTTGGTCGATCAGGTACTGGCAAAAAATAGTGATCTGATTGTGGCAGGAATGACCCTGAAACAGGCCCGTTTACAGGCAAGTTTGGCTGAAAATAAACAAGGGATTCGAACCAGTTCGAGTGTTTCAGCAGCTCATAACTATGACCTCCGTTCAGGCGATGGTTCTGACCGTGGGTTATCGACCAGTGTCGGTGTTAGCTATGAACTCGATTTATTTGGCAAGCTCGCCAATCAAACTGAAGCAAGTCGTTGGGAAGCTCTAGCCACTGAACAAGATTTGCAAGCCACAGCACAAAGTCTGGTTGGAACCACAGCGAAACTGTACTGGCAATTGGGCTATCTGAACGAACGCTATCAAACCATTCAGCAAAATTTAGCCTCAACTCAAAAAACCTATTCTTTGGTACAGTCGCAATATAAAGCGGGTGCGGTTTCAGGGCTGGACTTGACTCAGGCAGAGCAATCGGTACAAAGCCAAAAAGCCAGTCTGAGTCAGATTGAACAACAACGTGTCGAAGCGCGTACTGCGATTGCTGTATTGCTACATATGCCTGTACAGCAACTGAATATTCAGGAACCCGCACAGTTACCGCGCAATCCCCTACCGAATATCGTGGTCGGACTCCCTGCCGATATTTTATCGCGTCGTCCAGACTTACAAGCTTCTGAATTACGCCTACGCAAAACCTTAGCAAATAAAGATGCAACCAAAGCCAGCTATTATCCATCCATCAATTTAACGGGAAATCTAGGTTCTTCTAGCACCTCTTTAACACAACTGTTAAAGAACCCTACTTTAACTTTAGGTGCAAGCCTGAGCCTACCTTTTCTTCAATATAATGATATGAAGAAAGATATTGCGATCAGCGAGCTTGAGTATGAAAAAGCCATTATTCAATATCGCCAAACGCTGTACCAAGCTTTTGCCGATGTGGAAAATGCATTATCAAATCGCACTCAACTCGATCAACAAGTGCAACTGCAACAACGCAATCTTGAGTTAGCAGACAAAACAACACGTTTGACCGAAGTACGTTATCGTAATGGGGCAATTGCATTAAAAAATTTACTGGATGCGCAGGAAACTGCCCGTAATGCACGGCTCAACTTGGTTGAAACTGAGCAGAATCAATACAATGCTTATGTGACTTTGATGCAAGCGTTGGGTGGGAGTCCTGTGAAAGAATTACCTGAACAATAGCATTGAGCGTGCTCTTGTTTTAATGATTATTCCTTTCAACTTCTAGTTAATTTTTAATGGGTTGATCGCTTTTGATTTAATCTCACATTGTTTGTGTGTTGATGCAAATATTGCTATTTTATATGCTTATCAAAATATAGTTACATCCAATAGGATTCAAATTGGTTATATGGCATTTTCATTTTGGTTATGCGGCAGACTTGCCGTATAACTGTAGTTGGGTGGACGCCTTCGGCGCACTGAGTTATTATTTAATATGTCTAACGGAAAATTTATATGAAAGTGCCTAATATCCCTGATTATGAAATCAGTAGACTAGCAACATTGACCTCTTTATCAATTTTAGATACTGAAGAAGAAAGATTTAACAAATTAACTAGAATTGCTAAAAAGACTTTTTCTGTTCCTATAGCATTAGTTAGTTTAATTGATGAAAATCGACAATGGTTTAAATCTTGTCTTGGATTAGATTTTAGGGAAACTTCAAGAGATATTTCATTTTGCGGACATGCTATTCTAGAAGATAAGATATTCGTAATTGAAGATGCTTTAAATGATGAACGGTTTTTTGATAATCCCTTAGTTATTAATAGTCCTAACATAAGATTTTATGCAGGGTGTCCCTTGAAAGTACTAAATGCAAGAATAGGAACATTGTGCATAATTGATACAGCTCCTAGAAAGATGACTGACGACGACTTATTAGTTCTAAAAGATTTAGCATCCCTTGTAGTAAACGAACTAGTTGCGTTGCAGTTAGCCACAATTGATGAATTAACTAAAATGCCAAATAGACGAGGAATACTAAATCTTATTCAAAACGGAGTTGATATCTGCAAACGCCAAAAAATTGTGTCAACACTTGTATTTTTTGATTTAAATCAATTTAAGTCGATTAATGACACTTTTGGACATGATGAAGGCGATATTGCATTAAGGAGTTTTTCAAACTTACTCGTAGAAGCAGGACGAGAAGCTGATATTTTTGGTAGACTTGGTGGAGATGAATTTGTTGGGTGGTTGAGCAATTGTGATAAAGATAATTTAGTAAGATATGTTGATAGGTTAAAGTCAAAAACAGAAGAATATAATTTACAATCAAAAAAAGATTACAAAATAGATTTTGCATATGGTTCTGTTACCATAGAGCATTCCATGGATGCAAATATTGAAAGTATTTTGAAACACGCAGACAAACTAATGTATGAAAACAAAAAAAGTAGAGGAAAAAATCACCCAACAACGAGTTCAACCTGACTCGCCTATGTCACAGTTCCTGCTGATTGCGGCTATGCGCCGCGCAGGAACTGCGCCATTTAACGGCTCGCAGGTTAACTCAATGTTAGATTACTTTTATGTCATATCTAGAGTCACTTATCGTTGAATACCTTGATTGGCAAGGCTATCTCGTTCGCAGAAATACTAAAGTCGGACGATTGAAGCATGGTGGATGGGAAATGGAACTTGATGTCATAGGCTTCAATCCCCACAGCGGTGATCTTGTTCACTATGAACCATCTGTAGATGCCCATACTTGGGAAACTAGAGAAATGAGATACAAGAAGAAATTTGATGCCGCTAGAAAGCTCATCTTCTTGGAGGTTTTTTCTTGGCTACCGCCAGAAACACCACTACGTCAAATTGCCGTATTCCCATCACACCCGAAAGATAGGCACACTATTGCTGGCGCTCAGATTTTATCCATTGATGAGCTAATGGCAGAGATTCGCTCAAAAATTATTGGGTGTGGCGTCATGAGGAGCAACGCAATATCTGAGAATTATCCACTCCTGCGTGTGCTGCAACTATCGCACTGTGGGTACAACAAAGTAATCTAACAACTCATTTAAGGCGGACGCTTCGCGCCGCCTTAACCCCAACTTTATAATTTGAATATCTCACAATCTTGAAAAACAAAGCCGCTATAAAAGCGGCTTTGTCAAAAAATTTGGATAAATCTAATCACTCATCATCCAACATCGACTGGCTCATACCAACAGTATTAAACCCTGCATCGACATATAAAATTTCACCAGTAATACCCGAAGCCCACGGTGAGCAAAGGAATAACGCTGCATTACCCACTTCTTCAATCGTTACATTACGTTGTAGCGGAGCAATCTTTTCATTAGCATCTAACATTTTACGGAATGACTTAATACCAGAAGCTGCCAATGTACGGATTGGACCCGCAGAGATCGCATTCACACGAATCCCCTCTTTACCCAAACTTAGTGCTAAATAACGAACACCTGCCTCTAAAGACGCTTTAGCCATCCCCATCACGTTATAGTTCGGCATCACACGCTCAGAACCTTGATAAGTCAAGGTCAATAAACAACCTTGGCGTGCTTGTAATAATGGTTTTGCCGCACGAGCCATCGCAACAAAACTATAGGCGCTAATGTCATGTGCGATTTTAAAACCCTCACGATCCGTCACTTCAGTAAAGTCACCATCTAATGTATGTGCAGGTGCAAAACCAATCGAATGCACAACACCGTCTAAACCATCCCAATGTTTTGCCAACTCGACAAAAGTATTGTCAATTTCTGCATCAATCGCTACATCACAAGGGAAAACGAGGGTTGAACCAAACTGTACTGCAAAGTCATCAACACGTTTTTTTAGCTTTTCATTTGGATAAGTAAATGCTAACTCTGCGCCTTCACGGTGTAATGCTGTCGCAATACCGAAAGCAATTGATAATTTACTTGCAATACCAGCAATTAAAAAACGCTTACCAGCTAAAAGTCCTTGTGACATCTTATTCTCACTCGAAAAATTTTCACCACATCATACCAACATTCCTGATTTTTCGGAATTGCATAATCCACCTTTTTACATTGTTGCATAAAAAAATCGCGGTCAATGGACAGCGATTTTTGGGTTTAACCTTGTTTGGGCTTAATCATCACCCTGAATCAGGCTTAACAAACGCATAAATGAATAGTACATCCACACTAAAGTCGCAAGTAAAGCAATCGCACATACCCATTCAAATGCTTTAGGAGCGCGTTGTGCTGCTGCATTTTCAATAAGATCAAAATCCAAAATTAAGTTCAGTGAAGCAATTACAGCAACAAATCCAGCAAAACCAATACCTAACCAATTGCTTTCAAAAATATAAGGAATACTTGAACCAAAGATCAAACGTAAAACAATCTGCACAACAAAAACTAAAGCAATCGCAATAGAAGCTGAAATTACAATCGCCTTGAATTTTTCAGTCGCACGAATAATTTGGAATTTATATAACGCAAATAAAACCAAGGTTGTCACAAAGGTCGCAAGCAAAGCTTGTAAAGGAACACCTGGAAACTTCAGTTGAAAAATAAAAGAAATACCGCCTAAAAATGCACCTTCAAATAACGCATAAGGAATTGCTAAAGCTGGTGCAGTATTTGATTTGAAAGTGGTAATCAAAGCTAAAATTAAGCTCCCAATAATTCCAACAATTGTTGCAGCATAGGCAATTGAAAGATTAGCAGTGATTGCACAATAGAAAAATAGCGCCATTCCTAATACAGCTGCAATCACTGTCAATAATACTGACTTCTGAATAGCACCTTGAATGGTCATTGGCTCGGTTATATCAGTATAGGTTTCCACCCGAGTTAAAATTGGATTATTACTTTGCATGTAAGCTCTCTTTTTATAGTAAGCAAATAAAAATTGAGTTTATGATATTTTTTATTCAATCCCAATATTTTTTACATTTAATAAAGCTTTAATTTTTTTGCAATTTATTGATAGCTAATCCATTAAAAATATATGAAACAAAGTATTTGATTGCAAAATTAAAGCACATTTTATGGCTATAACTTTCATTTCGTAGCGAGAACCATAAGCTTTTATTTACAGTCTAGATCTCTTTATACCAACTGAATCAATTGTAATAAAATCTGTATTCATCTAAGTAACATAAGCAATAAAAAAGGAGTCGCATTTTAGGACTCCTTTTTAAATCATTTTTTAGATTAGAGTGAAATATTACAGTTCTTTTAGCTAAAGTGCTGTGGTTGCTCATCAATAACTTCTGCTTGTAACTGATTCATCTGTTTTTCCAACAAACCAAATAAAGCGGCTTGGATCATATGCTGTGCAACGGTTGGCGTCTGATCACCCAAAATCTTTTTAACATCTTCACTAAATTGAATTTTAACCAAAGGTTCTGCTTCCGAACCAGCATTACGCAAGGCAAGCTCTCCGCCTTCAAGTTGAACTAACTCGAGAACAGCTTCTTGGCTACCAAATAACTCTTTTAACTGTTGCATTGACATACATTCATTACTCCATGTTTCTACATGGTGGCAAAGCGCTACTGCACTTTGCAATCTCACGTCTTATTTATATAAGTGCTACTCACTCATATTTCAAGTCTATGTTGTACTCGAATTAAAACTCAACCATTTCATTGCGAAAACCGTCAATCAAATGGCTTAACGCTCTATGCCATTCTCGTAATATTTTCGCATCGGGTAACCATGCTTGAGGACTTTGAGTCACCTTAATAATCAAATTCGATGAGGTCTCATTTTCAGGCTCTGGTGCTGTTGGCTCGGGTGCGTACTGGCATAAACGATACGCACGTTTGAGTTCTGCAATAAAACCATCTTTAGCAAGTTGCTGTAGTACTGAAACTTCTGGTGAGACTTGTCCTTTAACTGCCATCTGTTCTTCAATCGACTTAAACGTCGGTTGCAAATCATTTAAACGATAATAGCGCACCAATTCTTGTAAAAACGCTAAAATTGCCCCGTGTAAATGAAACACTGCTGCCTCACGATATGCCTGCGCTTGTTGAATATGTTCAGTTTGCTCAGCTTGTTGACATGCAAGTCGGGCAAAATACAATTTTTGATTGGTACGATCAGCATGGTAGCGAGCAACACGAGACATAATAAATCCCTTTTTCAGTTCATTTAAATCAAGACTGATTGTAAAGCGAATTGATGCTGAAACAAATAGCACTCACAACATCAATTCAATACGATAAAGTTTTCGCTTGGCAATGACTTGAATCGGTGGATCAATCGGACGAATATTGCGATTGACCCAAGCCAAATATCCTTCAGCCCAATACGTTGCACAAGCTGCTTCAACTTCATCAGATTGCCATGGATGCACTGATTCAATATCCACCAATGCAACAGCAAAACCAACGTCTTCATCCCCATCATTCAAAAGAAAGTGTTGATTCTCTACAATCATCAAATATTTCAGTGGCAACATTCGAGGTTGCTATGAGCGAAGCTCAAGCGTTTTAATTTTCTTGGCTATTCGTTCAGCATTTGGTGCAACCATTGATAAAGCAGTATATTGCTTTAACATTGATAATTAAGCTTTATCATCCGCAGCTTTGACACGAATGCCTTGGCTTTTTACCTTCAAGGTGTTTAAACCTTTAATTGCTTTAATCGCTTCACGTGGATTTGGCATTTCAACAAAACCGAAACCTTTCGATTTACCCGTTGCTTCGTCTTTGACCACGACACAAGACTCAACTTTTCCATATGCTTTAAATAAGTCGAGAATTTCCGCATCAGTCACATTACGGTCTAAATTACGAACTAAAATTTTCATGCTAAAACCTAAAAGATGATTCATTGTAGAATCAAAAGAATTTGAATCTGCCTAGTTTAATCGAAATCAATCCCAAAACCTAAATTGATTGTAGTCGTACGAGAATGATTGCTTTGGCCGTAGGCACGTGGAATATCCCGATGAATCTGAACATCGACTAAATGTTGAGGTAAATCATTGAGGAAGTAACTTTCTATTTTTCTTCCTAACTCATCATATTGATCTTGTGACCATAAATTTAAATTCTGTTTGGTCAAAATCAATTCATCTTCTGCACGTGTTAACGCAACATATAGCACACGACGCTCCTCCTCCACATCATCAAAATCGCCTTGTGCGCGTGCATGAGGATATTGATTCGGAGAAACATGTGGGACATAACAGACTTTTTGTTCAGCTCCTTTTGCAGAGTGAATTGTAATCAAAGTCACTAAGTCTTGATCGGGTGTCTTGTCAATTTCTGATATCGAAATTGGGTCAAGTACATATTCTTCTAAGAACTCCCCAAGAGCACTGTGTTTACGTGCCAATTGCTTGACCAAATCAAAGTCTTTAACACGGCGTGACCAATCTTTCGTTTTATAATTATTTTCCAGCTGTTCATTTAGCGCATCCAGTGCAAGGCCTATACAAGCTTCAACATGCTGCTGCAATACATCAAGCTGCATCAAAATTAAAATCGCCTGTTGCGGTACTTTGCCATGTCGCTCTAAACGTTGGCAACGGGCTTCGATATCAGGTAATTGAATCAGCTCTTGCGCCAACTTACTGGCACCCACATCGCCCACGCCATCCCAAAGCGTCAGGAAACGCATCCAGGCTAAATCATCTTGTGGGTTAACGCTGACCCGAAGTAAGCTCAATACGTCTTTGACATGTGCAGACTCAAGCAGTTTTACCCCGCCAATAAAACGATAAGGGATATTGGCTGCAATTAAAGCACCTTCCAAATAACGCCCACTAAAACCTGAACGCAGCAACACCATATGTTCTGCCCAAGCCGCACCTTGCATATGACGACGATTCAAATCCTGAATAATCCAATTGGCTTCTTCAAACTCATTACTCAGGATATGCAATTGTGGTTTTAAACCATTTCCTCGATAGGCTTGTAAATGCTTGTCATAACCAATTTGGCTTTGCTCAAGTAACCAATTGGATAAATCTAAAATGCCTTGGGTCGAACGATAATTCATCTCCAAAGTCAACACTTCAGCATCGGGTACACGTTCTTTAAAATGATGAATATTTTCAAAATCTGCACCACGAAAGCCATAAATGGATTGTGCATCATCCCCGACACAAAACAGTTTCACCTTGCCAACTAAAGGCTGAAGCAAAGCCCATTGCAAGGGATTGGTGTCCTGCATTTCATCGACCAGCAAAGCATGGCAAAAGCTGGTCACCCAATTGACCAATTCAGGTGAGTTTTGTAGATGCACTGCCACAATCGCTAAAATATCATCGTAATCCAGAAAGTTACGCTCCTGCTTACGCTGCTCATAGGCTTTCATTAAATCTGCAATTTGCTTTTTATATTCGATGGCTTGTGGCAACTGGATGATTAATGCATCAGAGAGCTTGGTTTGTGTATTACGTGCATAGGAATATAAATCGCAGAGTTCAGCCGCTTTAGGTAAGACATTGCCCTTATCATTGCCTCGTAGTAAACGAAACATCAGCAACTGATCATCCCGATCAATAATACTGAACTGGGTTAGACCAAACGCACGTGGATTACGACGTAGTAAATACATACAAAAAGTATGAAAGGTTGATGCGCGTAAACCTTTCGCCTGTGCGCCCATATGCTGCTCAACCCGCGTCACAATTTCACTGGCAGCTCGGCGTGTAAAAGTCAAGATTTGAATTTGTGATGCAGGCAAACCTTGATCAATCAGGTAAGCAGCTCGTGCCACAATAGTTTTGGTTTTGCCACAGCCTGCCCCCGCAAGGACCAAACAGTTTTGCGCTGTTGTGGTGGCAGCCTGTTTTTGTTGTGGATTCAGTTCATCAATCAGGGCGGCAAGTGTCATACAATCGGTCAAGCAAAAATGAATCGATATTTTAACAGACTAGACCCATGCAAATGTTTCCTGCTACAAAACAAAAAGAGCATGTATCAACATGCTCTCAATATTTCAATAATTGTCGAATGTTAAATCACAGTTGAACTGTGTGGGAGCTGTTTGATTGCACTTGCAAAAGTTAAATAATTAATCCCTTGAAAAAGGATATCAATCGCGAGAAACATACCAAGTACCCAAAATGGCGAATCAGGTGACGATAGAATGAGAATACCTGTTAAAAGTGTTAATACACCAGAAAACAACACCCATCCCCAACCTGAGATCGGTCTTAAAATAAAGGCATTAACACTACGTATAATTCCAGCAATAATTAATGCAATCGACAAAAAACTGGTGAGCATCACTGCAGTAATCACAGGTGTGGTAAAAGCAAAGTAACCAGCGGCTAGATATAGCACACCAAACAAAGCCCACAAGCAACGTGTGCCCCCTTTAAACACCATAAATGCGGCAACAAAATGCAAAATACCACCCGACATCATTAACACACCAAACAACAAGACGGCAGATAATGTTGCAAATGGTAACGCTGCTAAAAGCATTAGGCCAAAAATAACCAATAACACACCCAATAACAGATACCATTTACGATCAGCGTGTAGCTGATTGCGAACCAGATCATTACCCACCGTTTTCATCATGATTTACTCTTTTATCATCAATGTGCTATGTATATATTGAGCGTGTTTTAGACCTAACTCTGTATAAGGCATGTTGACAATTCATGACAAAATGTTGAAAAACCAGTGTTTTATTTCATAATTTTTAATTTAGTCTGTTCTTTTGGGGCTATGGATAAATCGGAACTTATCCACAATTTACTTGATCCAGCCAATTTCCTGCGCGGTCAGCACACTAATCACGGTTTGTTCCAAGTCATTTGGCATTTTACTTTTATGCTCTGAAAGTGGGATACGCCCTCCCATGATTTCCGCCTCAATTTGTGGATACAAAGGTTGCTTATCCGCCTGTGCATAACCAATCGGGAAAATAGGTTCACCATTGTTCAAATTATATTTATCGGTCGCGCCAAAAGCGTGCAATAACTCATGCACTAACACTACATTATTTTGCTGTGTCTGTTTAGCTGAGGCAAACAGATTGACTGAACCAATTCGTCCACGTTCCAGCGCAGTTGAGTGCTTGAGTTCCCGATTTTGCTTCGGATCATAGAAATTCAGATATAGAGTTAAACTTGGTGAACCATCAATCGATTGATGCTGCTTCCATGCATAAAAGCGAAACTTTAGGCTCCATAGAATATTATCCAGAATACTTAGCTGCTCAGACATCTTCGGTGGTGCTTGTTGCAATTCCCTTCCGATTTGAACCATAAAGTAGCTGCTTTGCCCTCGATATTGCTGGCTATTTTTTTCTAGATACTGCTTCACCTCAGCAAAATCATCTTGCTGCAATGTTTGAATATACTGCTGTGTTGTAGGCAACCCATCGGCATTAATCGGATGCAACAATACATTAATCGGCTGATTCCAATCCTGATTTTGATCACGATAAGCATTGACTGCAACAATCAACAACACCAGTAGTAAGCAAGCGACTCGAATATTTTTCCACATGCATTTCACCCCAATCAAAATTAATTTTTCTTTTTATTTGTTCAATAAAAAATGCCAGCAATCGCCAGCATTTTTTAAACTTTAATGTTTAAGCTTCTACCCATTTCCCATCTTGGAACACCAAACTCCACTTGGTCTGCTTGCCCTCAGCAGTTTCAGAACCCACATATTGTGCCTGATTCTTACGGCTGAATTTCACCACCGTTGGATTACCCTCAGGATCAACATCTGGTGCTTCGAGCAAGAACTGATATTTCGGATCAAGTTGATCTGCAACACTACGTAGCTCGGCCACTTTCGGTGCACGCGTTTCACGAATTTTCGGAAATTTGCTGGCTGCTAAGAACAAACCTGCCGCACCATCACGTAATACAAAGAAGTCATCGTGTTTGGCTGAACGTAGATGTTCCATTTTGATTGGATCAACACGCGGTGGCGCAGGCTGACCACTCTTTAATACTTTACGGGTATTGTCACAGCTTGAGCAGGCAAAGTAAGGACCAAAACGACCTGTCTTTAACTGCATTTCACCATCACATTTATCACATGGAATGGTTGGACCGTCATAGCCCTTAATCTTGAATTCGCCTTCCTCGACTTCGTAACCATCACAATCTGGGTTATTACCACAGACATGCAATTTACGACCACCATCGACTACATAACTGTCCATTGCTGTACCGCATTTAGGACAACGGTGTTTCGACATCAGGTCTGCTGTTTCAGCACCATCATCATCCGACAATGCCGCCAAAGACTCGACTGGTGTTAAGTTAAGTGTGCCTTTACAACGCTCTTTCGGTGGCAGGTTATAACCTGAACATCCTAAGAATACACCTGTTGTTCCAGTACGAACTTGCATTGGACGCGAACATTCAGGACAAGATACATCCGCCACTTCGACTGGCTGATTACGGCGCATGCCGCTTTCACCCTGCGCATTGGTTAAACGCTTTTTGAAATCACCGTAGAATGTATCCAGTAATTCTTTCCAGTTACGCTCACCCATTGCAACACGGTCTAATTGACCTTCTAAATCAGCTGTAAAGGCGTAATTCATTAAGTTATTAAAACTTTCATCCAGACGGTCTGTAACGATCTCCCCCATCTTCTCGGCAAAGAGACGACGGTTTTCCAGTTTTACATAACCACGTTCTTGAATAGTTGAAATAATTGCAGCATAAGTCGATGGACGACCAATCCCTTTTTTCTCTAATTCTTTCACCAAAGATGCTTCAGTAAAGCGTGCAGGTGGCTTGGTAAAATGCTGACTCGGATCAAGTTTTTCTAACTTAAGGACTTCACCCACTTTTACCGCAGGCAATAAAATATCATCATCAGATTTATTGGCACCACGAACACGGGTAAAACCATCAAATACCAGTGTACGGCCTTTCGCCTTTAACTCAACATTTGATGCTTCAACAGTCAAGGTTGAAGATAAATATTCTGCTGGTGTCATTTGACAGGCAACAAATTGACGCCAAATCAAATCATATAAACGCTGTGCATCACGCTCTACGCCCGCCAGTTTATCGCCAGTCAAACCAACATCTGATGGACGAATCGCTTCATGCGCTTCTTGCGCGCCTGCTTTATTGCCATAACGGTTTGGCTTGGCAGGAACGTATTTTTCACCAAAATTTTGCTGAATATGATTACGCACCATATTCACCGCGTCATCGCTCAAGAAAGTTGAGTCGGTACGCATATAGGTAATAAAACCACCTTCATACAAACGCTGTGCCAGCATCATGGTTTTCTTCACAGAGAAACCTAAACGCGTACTCGCCGCTTGTTGTAAGGTTGAAGTAATATACGGGGCACTCGGATTAACTTTGGTTGGTTTGTCTTCACGCAACGCCACTTTATATTCAGCATCTTTTAATACACTGAGTAGGGCATCAGTTTCAGCTTTATTTTTGAGTTTAAGCGTCTTACCTGCCTGTTTCACCGCTTCCAGACGAATGTCATCTTTCTTCGACAAGGTATCTGCAAATACTTGCCAGTATTCTTCTGGAATAAATGCACGGATTTCACGTTCACGTTCAACCACCAGTTTCACAGCAACTGACTGGACGCGTCCTGCCGATAAACCACGGGCAATCTTTTCCCAGAGTAATGGCGAGACCATAAAGCCCACCACACGGTCGAGGAAACGACGCGCCTGTTGAGCGTTCACACGGTTTAAATCTAGACGTGTTGGCTGTTTAAATGCTTCCTGAATGGCATTCTTGGTAATTTCGTTAAAGACCACACGATGGTAACGGCTATCATCGCCACCGATCACTTCCCGTAAATGCCATGCAATTGCCTCTCCTTCCCTATCCAAGTCCGTTGCGAGATAGATGGCATCCGCATCTTTAGCGAGTTTTTTTAGTTCGGCAACCACATGTTCCTTGCCAGGCAGTATTTCATAATGGGCAATCCAGTCATGTTCTGGATCGACACCCATACGGTTGATCAGGGCAGATTGTGCTTTTTGTTCTTTTTCGGCTTCGGTCAGTTTGGTACGGGTGGCAGGCTTCTTTTCAGTGGATTTTGCACCGCCACCTGTAGGTAGGTCACGCACATGACCGACCGATGACCTGACAATAAATTGTGAACCCAAATATTTATTAATGGTTTTCGCTTTTGCAGGCGACTCCACAATCACTAAGGCACGTTTAGTTGCAGCAGAGTTAGAAGCTGCTGTGCTTTTGGAAGCAGAGCGTGGAGTATTCGCCATAATAAATCGTTTTTCCTATAATCAATTAAAGAATTAGCGTTGTGCCAACTCATATAAATAAGCTTTCATATCTTCAAGTTGCGTCGCTCTTAGGTCAGTTTCTTCATCCCAATATAGCCCGACACAGTTTGCCTGCATATCAATAGCATAAACTCCTGTTAATGCAATGGGTAAATTATTAAATTTCTGATCCCCTTGAACAACTTGAAGTTTGCCATCCACGACTCTTGCACGCATTAAAGCTAAACGCCCTTCTGGAATCAGCACACTATAATAAGCCACCATACTGGCACGCTTTTCAGAAGCCATTGGAATTTTTGTCCAGTCAGGTGCGACGATTAAACGGGGATGTAATCCCCTTTTTCTAGCTTGATCACGCATCATACCTAACGCTTTTTCTCGAGGACTCACACGCAGACCAAAAATCGAGCCCAAGACAAATAGAACTATCGCAACTGTAATCCAAATTCCAACATTACTCATAAACTTGCCCAAAACTTCCTTTTATTAGCGTTACATAAGTTGAATGAAAAAGGCAATATCACATGACAAAATTCATTTTAGGCAATTTATCTTGTTTAATGATTTATTTAATGGTTGACCAGATATCAATATTACTTTGCAAATATACAATTTTTTGTGCATTTAATTGAATAATTTGATGTTTCTTAAGTAAATTAATCATTTGTTGCACATGCTCATCTTTCTCGAATTTAAACAAAGCTTTGATTGAATTACTTAAAGTATCGATCTTTGATGGTTTATTATTTGTCACTTTGCTTAAGTAATCACAATATTGTTTTATTCGCATCAAATGCGGACGCAACTCTATTTCTGTCATTGTGAGGCGTGGGCTAGTAGTATTCAAATTTCCTTGACCAAGTGCTTTCTTTAATTCTTTCTTATTATATTCACATTTATTTTGTTCAATCACCACCACCTTAATCTGTTGTAGTTTTTCTAAGAGAATTTCAGCTTGTTGCAGATTTAGGTTACACCAAGACATTAGAGATTTAAGCAGCGACTTTGGCTTTTTAGGCTGATTCTTTGCGAGAAGTTGTAAAACTTTTTTATCTACATTTACTTCTATTTGAGGCTTTGGCTTTATTTTTATTTCTTGAACAGCGAGCTGGCTTTGCTCAATTTTTACAGGCTCAGCTAATTGTTTAATATGAGTTGATTGAATCCCTATCTGCCCGAGTAACTCAACTGCATATGACATTGCAGTGTCATTTGACATGACATCAATTGAACCACCTTTCTCTAATTGAGCAGATAAACGCCCCGCAATAAAGGTTAAACCAAAGTCAGCAGAATTTGCACCTGTTTTAGGCATTTTAATGATGAGCAAGCGTTTATCTTGTATGGCAAGACTAAGTTCCATTAAATCATCTAGTGCAATATTTAAATTTGAATTTGCATAAACTACAATCACTTGACTGTATTGTTTTAATAGAAAGTTTAATTCACGAATTTTTTTAGGTTGGTTTTCGATATCCAATAATAATATATTTTGCATAATATCAGTCATGTTTTAATAATGCGGTGGTTTGTTACTCATTGGATCAAACGGTGCAATTCCTTCTGACAAGTCTGAAGACTCAACGCGTTGGTATAAAAGCTGCATTTGTTTCTTCAAAACTGCAATTTCTTGTGTCTGAATTGCGAGCTGTTGATTTAATTGTTCAACTAAATCGTCTAAAAATGCAATTCGGACTTGCAAATCTTCAATGGGTGCGGACAATGACGCGTGATCATCAAATTTTTGTGGTTTAGTCATTTCAGACCTCATCTGAACTCTTAGGAAACATTATGGCCTACATTACTTTAAGGGATGTCCATCTCGCATTTGGCGGACCTGCCCTACTCGACGGCGCGAACTTTAACCTAGAACGTGGCGAACGAGTCTGTTTAATTGGTCGTAATGGCGAGGGCAAGTCTACTTTATTAAAACTGATTGAGGGAAGTTTATTACCTGATACAGGTGAAGTTTCGATTCAAAATGGTTTAACTGTTTCAATGTTAGCCCAAGACGTGCCGATGGATTCAGGCAAAGTGGCCGATATTGTTGCTGATGGCGCAGGAGAAGCTGCAACCGTACTCAAAGCCTATCATGAAGCAAGTGATGCCTGTGTATTAGGCGATATGGAAGCCTGCGACCATATGGGCATGTTACAACACAAGCTCGATCAGCTCGATGGTTGGGCACTTGAAAACAAAGTAAATACAATTTTAGGTAAAATGGGGCTAGATCCAAATGCAGATTTAGCAGACCTATCAGGTGGACGTAAACGTCGTGTGCTCTTGGCACGTGCCCTACTTACCCAACCTGATGTGTTATTACTGGACGAACCGACAAACCATCTGGATGTTGAAAGTATTGAATGGTTAGAAAAGTTCTTACTTGATCAAAATAATCTCACACTTTTATTTATTTCACATGACCGTTCTTTCGTAGATAGCATTGCAACACGTATTGTTGAACTCGATCGTGGTGTTTTACGTGGTTATGAAGGCAATTATTCACGCTATTTAGAGCTCAAAGCTCAGCAAATGGAAGCTGAGGAAAAACAAAATGCTTTATTTGATAAAAAATTAGCAGAAGAAGAAGCTTGGATTCGTCAAGGGATTAAAGCACGCCGTACCCGTAACGAAGGCCGTGTCCGTGCCTTAAAAGACTTACGTGAACAATCTAAAGCGCGTCGTTCACAGCAAGGCAAGGTCAGCATGGCGACACAAGAAGCTCATCGTTCTGGTAAGTTAGTGTTTGAGATTGAAAATCTAAGCGTCAGTTATGGTGAGCAGCCGTTAATTAAAGACTTCTCAGCAATCGTATTACGTGGTGATCGTATCGGTTTAGTCGGCGATAATGGTGTGGGTAAAACCACCCTGATCAAAGCGATTTTAGGTGAAATCGAACATAGCGGTGCGGTGAAAACAGGTACTCAACTTGAAGTGGCTTATTTTGACCAACTGCGTAATGCACTTGATCTTGAAAAAACCGTGATGGCCAACGTGTCTGAAGGTTCTGATTTCGTCGATGTGAATGGTAACCGCCGTCATATCTATAGCTATTTACAAGATTTTTTATTCTCTCCAGAACGTGCTCGTACGCCAGTCAAAGCACTGTCTGGCGGTGAGAGAAACCGTATCCTATTAGCAAAACTATTACTCAAACCATCGAACTTGATCGTGATGGATGAGCCAACCAATGACTTGGATATGGTAACACTTGAGTTGCTTGAAGAAATGCTGTCTGACTACAAAGGCACTTTGTTACTGATCTCGCATGACCGTGCTTTCATGGACAATGTCGTCACTTCGACTTGGGTATTCGATGGTAAGGGCAATATTGATGAGTACATTGGTGGCTATCAAGATTACTTGGAACAACGCCCTGACCAAAAAGTGGTTGATCAGAAAAGTGATGTGAAAAAAGCACAAGCCAAAGCTGAAGCAGCGGCTGCCGCAGTATCAGCACCAAAGAAGGTCAAGCTGAGTTACAAAGATCAGCGTGAGTTAGAACAACTACCCGCTGAGATGGAAAAGCTAGAAAAAGAACAAGCCGAACTTTCAGCAAAACTTGCAGATGGTTCTTGGTTTGTCTCTGACGCTAATGCTGCAACTTTAGCGATTCAACGTTTAGCAGAAATTGAAGAATCTTTGCTTGAGAAATTGGAACGTTGGGACATCTTAGAAAATATGTCGAAAGGCAATTAATCAGATGATGAGCATCTATCATTATATGGATAGATGCTCTATTAAAATCCAATGAATGCTTAGATTTCAAAATCATCTTTTAATGACTGATAAATATTAAAATTTTCATCATCAAAACAAACAAAAACTACTTCTTGGACTGACTGACTTTGTTTTAACTCGTCATTAATCACTTTAAACGCGATTTGGGTAATATCTCCCTTAAGTATGCTTATCTGTTTTAACATGGTCTCCTGATCAAAATATTTATTTATCTATACACAAAAAGGCTGTGCTTTATCTTTTAGATTTAAAGTCGTAAAACTGACTTCATGTTACACTGCTTCAAAATTCAATATCATTCATATTTCTAGTTTATGAGCCAACAATCGTCTTATATTCCTGGTGAGTTTCAATGGGAATTTTTACTCCCTAAGTATTGGAAAATCTGGATCGCCATCACTTTTCTCATGCTCTTAGCAATCTTACCTTGGGCAATTCAATGGCGCTTGGCACATGGTTTAGCCTCATTATGCTGGCACTTGCTCAAATCACGTCGAAAAACCACAATCAGAAATCTGGAAGTTTGCTTCCCTGAATGGTCTCCTGTTGAGGTTGAAGCACAAGCAAAACAAGTGTTTGTCGACATG
Source organism: Acinetobacter sp. SwsAc4 (assembly GCF_013391535.1). NCBI lineage: Bacteria > Pseudomonadati > Pseudomonadota > Gammaproteobacteria > Moraxellales > Moraxellaceae > Acinetobacter > Acinetobacter sp. SwsAc4. The sequence continues at coordinate 795 of NZ_JACAXC010000036.1, read as the reverse complement.
ATGTTGGGTGTATTTGAAACATTGAATGCTTGGTATTGTCCAAATTGGTTTAAAGGACGCCATAGTATTGAAGGTCTAGAGCACATTAACTCAGCCAAAGCTCAAGGCAAAGGTATCTTATTGCTAGGTACACACAGTACTTTATTGGATGCCGGTGGTTATATTTGTGCTCAATATTTTGAGCCTGATGTGGTCTATCGTCCTCAGAATAATCCGATGTTGGATATGCTGATTTATCGTTGTCGCGCAACCATTTATCAACAGCAAATTGATCATGATGATATGCGTGGCTTGGTTCGTCGCTTAAAAGATGGCGGTGCGATTTGGTATAGTCCAGACCAAGATTTTGGCTTAAAACAAGGTGTCATGGCACCTTTTTTCGGTGTTCCTGCTGCCACTGTTACTGCACATCGTCGTCTATTAAAAATCTCCAAATCTGTTGCAATCCCGCTTTATTTTTATCGTTATGGTGATGTTCGTAATCCACAATACAAAGTTTTGATTGAGCCTATTGTTGAAAATATGCCGAGTGAAAATGAACTCGATGATGCAATTCGGGTGAATAGAATCATTGAGGCTCAATTGCGTATCGCACCAACTCAATGGATGTGGTTTCACCGTAGATTCAAAACCCGAGCAGAAGGTTACGAAAAAATTTATTAATATTTAGCTCTGTACACGACAAATTTCATAGAGCCCTTGTCCTATCAGGCTTTTTCTTTCTTAAAATTGCGAGCACTTTCTTAAATTCTTCTTTTTTTCCAAAACCAATCAAACGTAGAATAGCCATCTGAA
>NZ_JACAXC010000035.1:0-31622 GCF_013391535.1 Acinetobacter sp. SwsAc4 | reverse complement strand
TTCAGATGGCTATTCTACGTTTGATTGGTTTTGGAAAAAAAGAAGAATTTAAGAAAGTGCTCGCAATTTTAAGAAAGAAAAAGCCTGATAGGACAAGGGCTCTATGAAATTTGTCGTGTACAGAGAACTTTATTATAGAAAACTGGTGAATTAGCATTCGCCCCTAAAGCACTGACCACCAATAAATGAATATTTTTATCTTGGATTAAATCAGCAAAATGAGCGTTAATTTCATAGTCAATTGCGTAAAATGCTTGTTTCGATCCAGCTTGTTTAATCGTGCTACCTAAGCAACTAAATGCATGGGTATAAGTACTTACATCTTCATCATTCAAAAGCAAAAAATCTTCTAGAATAAGCTGATTTACTTTGCTATAAGATTTTAATTTATCTGAATTTTTCCTTACTACAACAGTCACATAACTAAAATCATTTGACTGTTCCAATTCAGCCACTAGCGCTTCACCCACTAGCCCTGTAGCACCAATAACAATTGCCTTTTTATCACCTATTCTCATTTTTATTTATTCCGACTCATAACTAAGCCTAATGTAACGTTTTCTTGCAAGATTATCACCTGTTAAATGTACTTAAAAGTATCACAAGGCTTGACTTCGGGGCTTAGTTTCCTCAAAATATGGCACTTGTTTACGGGCTGGTGAATGTTGCCAATATTTTTTGGTTTTAACTTCAGCCCGCCCAGACCAACTTATTTTCAAGGAGTGCACGAGTGGCAAACTCTGCTCAAGCTAAAAAACGTGCTCGTCAAAACGTTAAAGCACGTAAACACAACGCAAGCTTGCGTTCTATGGTTCGTACTTACATCAAACGTACTGTAAATGCGATCGCTGCTGGTGACTATGCTGTTGCTTCAGAAGCTTATAAAACAGCTGTACCTGTAATCGACCGTATGGCTGACAAAGGCATCATCCACAAAAATAAAGCTGCTCGTCACAAGAGCCGCTTAAACGCTCAAATTAAAGCATTAGCTAACTAATTTGATGCATGTAAAAAAGCCCGATTTTCGGGCTTTTTTATTGTCTTCAACTTAATGCAACGTTAGTAGTTTTTTTAATTTTAAAAGTGCACAATTAAATCATACTTTTCAAAAATCTTATTTATTCTGAAAATCTTTAATAACCAATTCATGCTTTTGACCACGCCAAATCCATTTTAACTTGCTATTTGCAAAATCCTCACCCTCAAACCAAACAAATAATCCCTCCATCATATCTGGCCAGTCTGATTGTTGAATTTCTGTTTGACCTGAAATGACAGCTACAATTGCAGCCAAAATAGTGTCATGACTAACAGCAATACTTAAACCATTTTGATGTGTTGGATGTGTGTGATAAAGCAACTCAAGTACATCAAATACACCTGTAATAGGGTGTTTCATGCCAGGCAAAACATTATTCACAAAACTGTTGATAAACCCCAATGCACCTTGTTTACGAAAATATGGTGCAGCTTGTTGAATGTCTAATACAAAACTACCTGGCTCAACCAATAATCGCTGTTCAACAATCTCTATCGTATGAGTGTTTTCACCCTTACGTAACTGATCAGCACCTTCAATCATTAAAGCCGCCGTATCAACACATCGTTGGATAGGACTAGAAATACAGTGATGTATAGCTCGATCAGTATTTTGTATGAGATATTGCCCCCAAGCATATGCAAGCTCTCGCCCTTGCTCAGTCAACTGCAAATCATAACCAGCAAAACCCTGTCCATTGACAAGTTCTCGCAATGAATGACGTGTAAATAAGGTGACTGGCGTTGAAGTGTCTGGCAATAAATCCACAGCTTCAAACATACTTTTAGGCAATAAATGTAGCGCCATAATATTTATGTAATATAAAAATTTAACCCACTATAACATGGGTAATATAACTCTCAATCTAAAATCCCAGAATGCTGTAATGCTTCATATGCAATTTTTTTGCAGTACTGATCTTTAAATGCGATAAAGCCACCATTAAGAACAGTATCTCGCTGATTATACAAAAATGGCTTAGCCTCTAGAGTCAGTAGACCACCGCCAATACTTTCTAATAACGATTGACCTGAACTCGTATCCCATTCCGATGTTGGATGAAACCGTGGATAAATATCAATATCACCCTCAAGCATCATACAAAACTTATAGGCACTACCAGCTTCACGTCGCTCAACAGCACGATGTTTGAGTAATGGTTGAATAAAATTTTGATATTTAGGATTTTTACTGTTGTGACTAAATCCAATTTGGAGAGGCGTACTTAAGTCATGTTCTTCTATTTTGTATTGAAACCATTCATTACGGCTAAAACTGTATTTATAAGGAAGTTGATTGCGATAACCGATATACATGACCTGTTCACAAGGCACTGCAATAATCGCAAAAGTTGTCTGATGGTCTTCGATCAAACTTAAATTAGTCGTAAATTCATCACGCTCATGTATAAACTCTTTCGTTCCATCTAGTGGATCAAGCATCCAACATTTTTTCCATGACTTACGCTCAGAATAATCACTCTCTTCAGATAAGACAGGTAATTGCGGTGTTATCGTTGCCAAATGCTTGAGTAGAAAATGATTTACCTTTAAATCAGCTTGAGTCACAGGAGAATCATCACTTTTTTCCTGAATATTAAACTCGCAACCAGCACAATAACTTTGGTATTCTTCCAACAATATTTGACTAGCCTGCGCCATAATTGGAACAAGTTGCATAATCAAGTCATCTTGTGGAGCGAGCGTTTTTATAAACATAGACCAACCTTATGTCATATTCAGATTTACAGCAAAAGCCTATTGCCATGTTCGACATGGATGGCACATTACTCGATTTAGCCTTTGATGATTTTATTTGGAATGAGTGTCTACCTGAACGCCATGCTCAATTACATCAATGCACTCTAGAACAGAGTAAACAGACACTATTTCAATTTTACCAACAACATAAGCATACACTATCTTGGTATTCTTCTGCGTACTGGACTACAAAAGTTGGAGTCGATGTTTTGCAACTCCTATACGAGCATCGAGAAAAAATCAAAGCGCGTTCAGGTTGCTTTGAATTATTAGAACAACTCAAAGCTCAAGGCTATCGCTGTTGGTTACTGACCAATGCTGATCGAGCAGGCTTACAACTGAAGCTTGAAAATGTCGAACTTAGCCCTTACTTTGAAGTCATGATCAGTAGTGAAGAGCTTGGGCATGCCAAAGAAGAAGTCGCTTTTTGGCAAAAGTTACAACAAATACATCCATTTGATCCAGCTCAAGCAATATTTATTGATGATACGGTTGCGGTACTCCAAGGTGCTGAACGTTTTGGTATTAACCAATTATTTAGCATTTTACAACCGTCTAGTGCTAAACCCGCTCGACTCGCCACGGAAATAGCGTACCCATCACTTGATCATTTAACCAATCTCTTTGATTATCTTGACACCAACTTACAGGTAACAGATGCCAAAACAGCATGAATCAGACAGCATGGATGCCATGCGCATTGATAAATGGCTTTGGGCTGCACGTTTTTTTAAAACTCGCTCTATTGCCAAAGCCGCAATTGAAGGTGGTAAAGTCCATCACAACAATGACCGCGTTAAAGTTTCTAGAGACGTGCGTATTGGAATGGAACTCACCATACAGCAAGGTTTTGAGAAAAAGACCGTTGTTGTGAAAGCACTATCAGCTGTTCGAGGTGGTGCTCCCATGGCTCAACTTCTTTATGAAGAAACGCCTGAAAGTATTGAACGCAGAGAGTTGCATGCATCACAGCGAAAATTGCATAATCTAGCCCGACCTGATCACCGACCAAGTAAAAAAGATCGTCGTGATATCAATCGTTTTAAACAAGAAAATGTAGAATCATGGTCATATCATGATGAATAAAATTTTCTAATTTGGATGCGTCATCTTGTGTCGTACTGACACAGATCAGATGTGGAATATATAACTAGAATCTGCCACTATACTCAAGTCCCAACAAGTTGAGATTCAGTACATCCACTTGGGTTAGTCGTTAAGAAATAAAGTTTTGAGGTTTTGAGATGGATGATAATAAAAGCAAGGCGTTACAAGCAGCCTTAAGCCAAATTGAAAAGCAGTTTGGTAAAAATACCGTGATGCGCTTAGGTGATAATACTGTACAAGCTGTTGAAGCGGTTTCTACAGGTTCTTTAACTCTCGATATCGCATTAGGGATTGGCGGATTACCTAAAGGTCGTATTATCGAAATTTATGGTCCTGAATCTTCAGGTAAAACCACCATGACATTACAAGCGATTGCTCAATGTCAAAAAAATGGCGGTACCTGTGCCTTTATCGATGCAGAACATGCATTAGATCCAGAATATGCACGTAAGCTTGGCGTAGATATTGATAATCTATTGGTTTCACAACCTGACCACGGTGAGCAAGCGCTCGAAATCGCCGATATGCTAGTGCGTTCGGGTGCAATCGATTTAATCGTTGTCGACTCTGTAGCAGCATTAACCCCTAAAGCTGAAATTGAAGGCGAAATGGGCGACTCGCATATGGGCTTACAAGCACGCTTAATGAGTCAAGCTCTGCGTAAAATTACAGGTAATGCAAAACGCTCGAACTGTATGGTGATCTTCATTAACCAAATCCGTATGAAGATTGGTGTAATGTTTGGTAGTCCAGAAACCACTACAGGTGGTAATGCACTTAAATTCTACGCTTCTGTACGCTTAGACATCCGTCGTATTGGTCAAGTGAAAGAAGGTGACGAGATCACAGGTAACGAAACGCGTGTTAAAGTTGTGAAAAACAAAATGGCACCTCCGTTCAAAGAAGCTGTGTTCCAAATCATGTATGGCAAAGGTACCAATCAGTTAGGCGAATTGGTTGATCTTGCTGTTCAACAAGACATCGTACAAAAAGCGGGTGCTTGGTATTCTTATCAAGGCAATAAAATTGGTCAAGGTAAAAATAACGTGATTCGACATTTTGAGGAAAATCCAGCAATGGCTCAAGAAATCGAAAAGGTCATTCGTGAACAACTTCTTACTAAAAATAACAAAGAAGCAGCTCAAACTGAAGATGAAGAAGAACCAGATTTTTTAGAAAGCTAAGCTGAAACGCCCTTCGGGGCGTTTTTCTTTCAAGAGGATATAAAACTTGTTTAATTCTGAAAAAATAGAGAAACCGAAAACACTAACAGGTGTAAGATTACGCTCTTATGCATTTGCCCTTCTTACACGTCGGGATTATTCCAAAGCAGATCTCGAAGCAAAATTAAATCAATATGCGATCAATCCAGAAGAAGTCGCAAATCTAGTTGATGAATTAGCACAACAAAATTACCAAAGCGACCAACGTGTTGCAGAACTCACATTGGCCAGTCAACTTAGAAAAGGTAAAGGATTACAAAGAATTAAACAGGTTTTAAAAGCAAAACAACTCGATACAGAACTTATTAAAGAAGAACTTTCAGAGGTCGATTGGCTAGATCAAGCTTATCAACTCAAAATAAAGAAATTTGGAATAGAAGTAGAGACAGATCCAAAACTAAAAGCAAGACAAATTAGATTCTTACAGTACCGAGGATTTGATATGGGAATAATTATGAAAGCAATTGCTCGAACGAGCGATGAAGAATAAATGGTGGCAACCCCACTAGCATTACTTCGGCACATCATAGTTCTACTACCGTTGCTACCTTCCGGTCCTGGCGGGGTTCGTAGAGTACAATTGCGAAGCTACCAGCAGGGCTACCATTGCCTGACAAAGTATAGAGATTTTTACCTGAGTTGCAAGACTTGTATCTGTTTTTAAGTGACTTTTTGATTCAATTGCTTATTTCATCAGCAAAATCTATCTCTATATTATCCGTTTAATTTAAATATGTATAAACATTAAACAACAGATAATTTCTTTATTCGAAAAATGCTTGAAGATTGTAAATGCTTATTGCATTTAAATGAGTTGCTGCTTTAATGACTAAATCAAAAACATAGATCTAGTGTGCCACAAGTAAACATGAGGACTTGTTCGCTCACGGCTTTTTAACTTTATGGATGAATTTTTATGCTAAAAAAGTATTCCGTACTTTTTACTGCCTTACTCGCTAGCGCACATTTATATGCAAATGTTCCCATTGAATCTCGTGCACTGAGCCAGACGATTGCAGATAACACAAATATCTCTAATCCTGGCGCAAACCTAAATTGGGATCTCATTCAAAAGAACCAAAAACTAGAAGAAGAAGTTCGAAAATTACGAGGACAATTAGAAGAGCATGACAATTCTATTGAACAACTGAAAAAAGAGTTGGCAAATCGCTATACAGATTTAGATCAACGCTTAGAATTACTCTCTCAAAAAATTGACCCGCCAGAAGAAAATACAGAACCAGAAAATAGTACGACAACTGATACAGTAAAAACAGAAACAAACTCAGCTCCAACATCTGCACCCACATCAACAGCTCCTAGTCCTGTAAAACAAGACACAGTCTCTCAGACACCTGCCGTACAACCGAAGTCAAATACCGCTACCACAAGCAATACCACCAACCAAATTGAGCTAGAAAAAGCAGCATATACGGTTGCTCTAGATGCCTACAAACAAGGTGGTGCAAAAAAAGCCATCCAACCCATGCAAAATTTCATTAAAAACCACCCAAATGGAATTTATGTTGGAAACGCTTACTTTTGGCTAGCTGAGTTTTATTTAGCGGTTGAACCTGTTGACTATAAAGCAGCCAAACAAAACTATAATATCGTGGTAACACGCTATCCCAATTCAGCAAAAGCTTCTCGAGCGGTTTATCAACTTTATAGCATTGCAAAAGAAGTCGATAAAAACACTGCTCTTACCAATAAGTATAAAACAAAGTTGCTTAACCAATATCCACAATCCGAAGAAGCTAAATTTATTCAGAAAAAATAATGCTTATCATGCACAAAAAAGCCAGTTCATAAGAACTGGCTTTTTAAATTTCAAAGCTTAGATCAAACTTATTTGATCTTCGCCTGTGATTTTAAATAATCAGTATAGTCTTCTAGTAACTGCTGACCACGGAACTGCTGATACAACTTAGTTAACTCAGCAATTTGTTCTGGCGGTAACTCATTTGCAGCATTAGTATTCACGTTTGAAACTGCAACGATAACCAACTCATTAGGTAATTTTGCTGTCGTAGCAGACCACATACCTTCTTTAGTTGGCGCTGGAATACTGAAAGCAGCACGTTCAATTGCACGCTTTAAACCTTGAGAACGTGCAAATGTACCTGCATCTTCAAAAGTGACTTGTGATTTTGCAACAACTTGTGCAGCAGGTAACGCTTTAAAATCAGCTAAAATCTTTGAAATTTTTGCTTGAGCAGCTTTATATGCCTTTGCATCAATGACTTTTGCTTTTACTTCAGCAGTCGCTTGATCTAATGGTTTAACACCCGCTGCATGGTAATTACGGACTTTAATCCAAATCGTATCACCATTCGCTAACTGAATATTAGAAGATGCATTACGGTCACCGTTTTTCACATCATCATTGAACAGTTTTGCTTTAACATTTAAATCACTCAAATAAGGGTTTTGAGTAGTTAAGGTCACCCCATTTAAAGATTCAACACGAGCACCCTTCACTTCTTGAGCAACCGCTTCTAAAGAGTCATTGCCCACAACCATTTCATTTAAGCTATTTACAGTATCGCTAAATAAATTTGCAGTTTTTGCTTTCTGCACTTCAGCTGTTAAGCGAGCTTTCTCACTCTCAAATGAAGGAATATTTGTAACTGGTGCATTTGCTTCAATGATATGGTAGCCATATTGTGTTTTAACAGGCTTAGAAACTTCACCATTCTTTAATCCATTAACCGCATTATCAAAGTCGGCTGAGAAAATACCTGGCGCGTAAGCATCAACTAAACCACCCTGTGCTTTTGAAGTCGGGTCTTCAGAAAATTGTGCAGCCGCTTGAGCAAATGACATTCCACCTTGAATCTTGGCATAAACATCATTCGCAATTTTTTGAGCTGCTGCCGCATCGCGCGCATCAGTTGTAATTAAAATATGCTTAACTTCACGTTTTGCATCTTTCTGCTGCTTTTCAACAAAAGCCTTATAAGCTTGTTGTAAATCAGCATCAGTGATATTTAAATTAGTTTGAGGCAATAATGCTGGGCTTAAAACCACATAGTCAACATCAACACTCGCAACTTGCTTAAATTCATTTTTATGCTTGTTGTAGTACTCTGTTATTTCTTGAGTCGACGCAGTCAAACCTTTTTTATAATCATCCAACTTAATACTTGCTAAATGCAAAGTACGCTGTTCTGTTTGCAAACTCGCAAGCTGATGTAAATCAGATTGACTTACCAACGCATAATCTAACAAAGTCGATGAAATCATTTTTAGGGCATGATCTTGACGCAGGCTAGCAATTAGAGCTTGGTTAGTCATTCCAACTGAACGTAAATAATTTTCATACAACTTTTGAGAAAACTTTCCATTTTCTTGGAAACTTGGTTGTTGTGCCAACATTTGCTCTAGCTGAGTATCACTTAAAGAAATACCTAATTTTTCTGCCTGTTGTTGCAATAAAGAGCGTGCAATCAGCGCATCTAAAGCTTTTTGCTGAATAACGGACTGATTTAAAAGAGACTCATCACCCTTAACCATTGATAAATATTGATCTTTATAATTTTTAGTCGCACTTTCCAAGTCTTTATTAGAAATATCTTGTCCGTTAACAGATTTCGCAACGTCTGCTTTATTACTGCCGCTAAAATATCCTTCAATACCTACAAGCGCTAAAGGGGTCAAAAACAAAACTAATAGGACTTTGCCAAGCCAACCCTTAATGACTGTACGAAATGATTCCATAAGTATTCCAATATTTTATTTCGGGGCAATTTTAACTGAAAAACCAAAGCGAATGAATGCTGAATAAAGTATTTCATTCAATAAATAAAAAACGCACCCAAAATGGTGCGTTTTCTGATTTAAAAAGATTACGCAACTGAATCTTTTAAACCCTTACCTGGTTTAAAACTAGGTACTTTGCTTGCTTTAATTTGAAGCTCTTCACCTGTTTTAGGATTACGACCAGTACGTGCAGCACGTTCTTTAACGCTAAATGTACCAAAACCAACTAAAGTAACCGTATCACCGCTTTTAAGTGCTTCAGTGATTGACGCAATCGTTGCATCGAGTGCCTTACCAGCATCCGATTTAGATACTCCCCCTTTTTCAGCAATCGCATCAATTAATTCTGATTTATTCATGATAAAAAATATCCTCTTAATATCGTTTGTTAAGATCCAAGGCTATAGTTTAAAAGGCCATGCCGCCTTTATAGCAATGCTTTAGGGGAGAACGCAATACTAGAAAGGCTTTTTAGCAAAAATAAATACTCAAAAACCACATAAACAGACGAGTGCCTATATTTTTTACTTTTTATTCAATTTACTCTTTAATAGATTATTTTCTTCAATCAATGCATCTACTTTAATATGTAGCTGAACTAAAAGTTGCTCGATATGCTGGAGATCTTTTGGAGTGACTAGACCAATACGATTCAACGAATGATTCACACCTGTGTCTAAAATTTTTTCAACTTTATCTTTAGTATCCGTCACTGATTCTTTGGCTTTCTCAGTTACTTTTCCAACAGTGCTATCAGCAAAATCTACGGTCTTGGATTCTAGCTCTTCACCCACCTTGACTAAAGAGTCAAATAATTTATTTCCCTCTTCTTCGGCGCGTGAAAAAGCACCTAATCCAGCCAGCCAAATCTGTTGCGTATACTTTTTGAAATCAAGGGCAGATTTTTTAGAACTCTTTGATTTTAGCTTAGTTTTTACCTCTGCCTCATCAGTTGGGTGTTCTACATTTGAGTTGTCCATTAACCATTACTCCCAAACACTTTACAAACAGTATGTCGTATTTAACCATAAAAATGTTTTTATAATATCAAAGTTAAGACTTGATCGTTTTAAAAAACTGTTCTACAAAGCAATAAAGTCATGTAAATTATTTTTAACAATTGAGTATGGATACTCAGATTTACGTGCTTTATGAAATTTATAGTGTGATTGGCAAGGACAAAGAGACCTATGAGTGATACGCAACAAAGACATAAACACCCCCATTTGTTGCTAAACATTGTCATCATTGTTTTAGAAACTTTTTTTTCATTCATTCTCACGCATGATGCAACTTTACGCTTGCAAGCGAAAAAGCTTATCGATGAAAAAGTTACCATTCGAATCAACAGCTATATTCCTTTTTTTGACTTTTATGTCCAATTTACCGAAAAAGGAATTTTATTTGATATGAAAGCACTAGATCGAAAAGTTGATCTAGAAATAAATAGCACACTCATCGATTTGATTAAAATTTTCGTATTTAATAATCAGCGCAGTATTTACAATATGCGTATTTTAGGTGATGCAAGACTTCAAGAAGATGTGATGGATTTAATCCCTCACCTCACACTCACGAGTATATTCGCAAATTGGAAACAATGGTTCAATGCATTTGATAATGATGCAGAAGCTATTGCGTCTCAGCAACGAATCGCGCCATTGCTTGATAAAATTGATCAGCAACGCTCTGAGATCAACTCATTATTGGTTGAAGTTAAACAATATCAAAACCGTATTCACCGAATGCAAAAACGCCAGCGCCTGATCAATATTAGCTTTGCTGTATTGAGCTTTATTTTTATTGCCTTTTTTGTTTATACTATGTGGATACAATAATTCAAATATATTTCACTTTTCACACTGATAATGACAATTTAAAACTTGACTATTTTAGTCGGAATTAATAAAATTTAGACATCTAGTCTAACCATGTGTATCGAATCATGCGCCTTACAACTCGCGGTCGTTACGCAGTGACTGCTCTACTTGATTTAGCTTTGCAGCCAACTGAACAAACGATCACGCTTGCGGAAATAGCAGCACGCCAATCCATCTCAGTCGCTTATTTAGAACAGTTATTCGCGAAACTTAAGCGTCATGAGTTAGTTTCAAGCGTTCGTGGTGCTAACGGTGGATATCATCTTGCACGCAATGCTGCTGAAATCACTGTGCTAGAAATTATCGAAGCTGTAAATGAAACTGTCGATGCGACACGTTGTGACCATAAAGGTAACTGCCAAAATGGTGCAATGTGCTTAACGCATGACTTATGGCAAGAACTCTCCCACCATATTGCCGATTATCTTTCAAAAATTTCTCTTGCAGACTTAATTGCACGTGACAACGTTCAAACTGTTTCACTACGTCAAAACTCAGCAAGTTTAGATTCAGCCCTCCTATCGGTTACAGGTATTTGACATGAAACGTCCAATTTATCTTGATTATGCAGCAACAACACCAGTACTTCCTGAAGTTGCACAACGTATGATGGAATGTTTAACCTTCGAAGGGACTTTTGGTAATCCTGCATCACGCTCGCATGCCTATGGTTGGCAAGCTGAAGAAAAAGCTGAATATGCACGTGAACAAGTTGCAAACCTAGTTAAAGCAGATCCACGTGAGATCGTTTGGACTTCTGGTGCAACTGAATCTAACAACTTAGCACTAAAAGGTATTGCTCAGTTTTACGGTTCAAAAGGCAAGCACATCATTACTAGTAAAATCGAACACAAAGCAGTGTTAGATACTTGCCGCGAGCTAGAAGAACAAGGTTTTGAAATTACTTATTTAGAACCTGAACCACGTACAGGTTTAATTACGCCTGAGATGGTGAAAGCGGCTTTACGTCCAGATACCATTCTTGTTTCACTGATGATGGTCAACAATGAAATCGGCACCATTACTGACGTAGCGGCTATTGGCGAGTTAACACGTGCGAATAAAACATTCTTACACGTTGATGCAGCACAAGCCGCTGGTAAAGTCGAAATCGATCTTTCAACCATGAAAATTGATTTAATGAGCTTCTCTGGTCATAAAATTTATGGTCCTAAAGGAATTGGTGCTCTATTTGTCCGCCGTAGCCCACGTGTTCGCTTAAAAGCACAAATGCATGGTGGTGGTCATGAGCGCGGTATGCGTTCTGGTACTTTAGCAACTCATCAAATTGTAGGTATGGGTGAAGCTTTTGAAATTGCTGGGAAAACCATGCAAGCAGAACAAGAGCGTCTTCGCCACCTACGTGACAAACTTTGGAATGGCTTTCAAGACCTTGAGCAAGTGTTCTTGAATGGTCATCCGACTGAGAACGTTGCAAACTATCTAAATGTTAGCTTCAACTTCGTTGAAGGCGAGTCACTGATGATGGCATTAAAAGATGCTGCCGTTTCAAGTGGTTCAGCATGTACATCTGCAACTTTAGAACCATCATACGTATTGCGTGCCTTAGGTTTATCTGACGAGTTGGCACATAGTTCAATTCGTTTCAGTTTTGGTAAATACACAACTGAAGCAGATATTGATCATGTGTTAACAATTACCAAAGCTGCTGTTGAGAAATTACGTGAACTTTCTCCGCTTTGGGATATGTACAAAGAAGGGATTGATCTTTCAACAGTTGAATGGGCTGAACACTAATTTATAAGGTGCTCTATTGAGCACTTCATTGAAAAGTATGTTTTAACCCTCATATTAATATTAGGCTGACCCCGAGGTTTGGAGAAGCGACATGGCTTATAGCGAAAAGGTAATTGATCATTACGAAAACCCTCGTAATGTTGGTGTATTAGACAAAAATGCAGAAAACGTAGGTACAGGTATGGTCGGCGCACCTGCATGTGGCGACGTGATGCGTTTACAAATTCAAGTCGATGACAATGGCGTAATTGAAGAAGCTCGCTTCAAAACTTACGGCTGTGGTTCTGCAATCGCATCAAGCTCTCTTGTAACTGAATGGCTAAAAGGTAAAACACTTGATGAAGCTCAAGCAATCAAAAACATTGATATTGCGACCGAGCTTGCGCTTCCACCAGTAAAAGTACACTGCTCAGTATTGGCTGAAGATGCAATCAAAGCTGCGATTGAAGACTATCGTGGTAAGAAAGCGAAAGCTGTGTGATGACCGAAATAATATTGGAGTTTTCATGATCCATTTAACTGAAAATGCTGCGACTCACATCAGCAATTACCTGCAAAACCGCGGTAAGGGTGAAGGCATTCGTATTGGTGTGAAAACTTCGGGTTGTTCTGGGTTGGCGTATGTACTTGAGTTTGTCGATGATATCGATACACATGATCAAGTGTTTGAACAATTCGGTGTTAAAGTTTTTGTTGACCCTAAAAGCCTTGTTTATCTCAATGGTTTAGAGATGGATTATGTGAAAAATGGTTTGAATGAAGGCTTTGAATTTAACAACCCTAACCAAAAAGGTGAATGTGGTTGCGGTGAATCATTTACCGTCTAACTAGCAACACCCTCTTTTTTTTTCGTCAAAACAGTGTGTTCCGCACTGTTTTAACGTATTTATTAATAGCGGAATTCATCTCCCATGAATCATTTTGAGTTGTTCCAATTACCAGAAGCACTCGATATAGATTTAGCAGCTTTAAAAAAACAATTTTTAAGTTTGCAACAGCAATATCATCCCGATAAAGCCACTGACAAAGATCAAGCATTGATCAAGTCGAGTGAAATCAATCAAGCGTATAAAGTGCTCTCACAAGTTGATAGTCGTGCGGCGTATTTACTTGGCTTAAAAAAACAAGATCATCACTTGGATCAGTCCATTAGCGATTTTGAATTTTTACAATCTGCACTCGAAATGCGTGAACAGCTTGACGAAGCCACCTCTAGCGAGCAGCTTAGTACCTTAAAAGTTGAAGTTCAGCAATGGATTGACGGTTTAGTTCGTGAATTTAAAATCGATTTTGCTGAAGAAGATTGGGCTGAGGCTCGTGATACCGTTCGTAAACTACGTTTTTTTCAACGTGTCATGAATGATATTGATAAAGCTGAAGATCGTATGTTGGACGAAGAAGATAGCTTCGATCTCGATGATGATTTTTAATCCGCTGTTACCAAATATTTTCAAGGGATACCGCACGCATGGCACTTTTGCAAATTGCTGAACCTGGTCAATCGACTGCCCCGCATCAACATCGTATTGCGATCGGCATTGACTTAGGGACAACCCACTCTTTAGTGGCGACAGTGCTATCGGGAAAACCGAAAGTTCTGCAAGATGACAAAGATCGTGTATTACTGCCGTCGATTGTTCATTACGCAAAAGATTCAACGACGTTTGGTTATGAAGCCAAGCCGTTTATGATGACTGACCCCAAAAATACTGTTGTTTCAGTAAAACGTTTTATGGGTCGCTCGCAAGCAGATATCAAATTTCAGCATCCGTATACACTTGTTGGTGCAGAAAATGAGATGCCAGCATTTGAAACTGCTGCTGGTCGTAAAACGCCTGTCGAAATTTCTGCAGACATTTTAAAGCAGTTAAAAGATCGTGCCGAAGCAAGCCTCAACAACCCTATCAACGGTGCAGTGATCACTATTCCAGCATATTTTGATGAAGCACAACGCCAAGCGACACGTGATGCTGCTCAACTTGCAGGTTTGAATGTTTTACGTTTGTTGAATGAACCAACGGCTGCCGCGGTTGCCTATGGATTAGACCAAGATACCAACTTGAGCACCGATCGTAACTACGTGATTTACGACCTTGGTGGTGGTACATTTGACGTTTCTATTTTACGTTTCTCACAAGGTGTTTTTGAAGTTCTTGCGACTGGTGGACATACCGCGCTTGGTGGTGATGACCTTGACCGCTTAATCGTAAAATGGGCAAAAAAACAGCTTAATATCGAAACTTTAAGCGATGAAGAATATGCTGTTTTTGTTGTTGCAGCGCGTCAAGCCAAAGAATACTTAACAGATCATGAATCTGCTGAATTAAAATTACTGGATGATCGCCTTACTTTAGATCGCCCAACTTTTGAATCGATTATTCAAGTTGCACTCGATAAAACCATGAGTGTATGTAAACGTGTACTGCGTGATGCTAAACTTGAACTCGATGAAATCGAACATGTAGTTTTAGTAGGTGGTTCAACACGTTCATATGCCGTACAAAAAGCGGTACGCGAATTATTTGAACGTGAACCACTCTGTACGATCAATCCTGATGAAGTGGTTGCAATTGGCGCATCTATTACCGCCAACCAGCTCATTGGCAACAGTCAAGATGGTTCATTATTACTTGATGTCACGCCACTTTCTCTTGGTCTAGAAACCATGGGAGGATTGGTTGAACGGTTGATTTCAAGAAATACCGCAATTCCAGTCGCACGCCGTCAAGAATTCACCACTTATCAAGATGGCCAAACAGCGATGTTGATTCATGTGGTACAAGGTGAACGTGATTTAGTCGAGCATTGTCGTTCATTGGGTCGCTTTGTTTTACATGGCATCCCACCAATGACTGCTGGTCAAGCACGCATTGAAGTGACATTTCAAGTTGATGCGGATGGCTTACTGACAGTATCTGCGAAAGAAACCACTTCTGGTGTTCAAGCGCAAATTGATATCAAACCATCTTATGGTCTATCTGCAGCGGATACTGAACGCCTCTTGATTGAAGGTTTCCAACATGCGGAAGAAGACAAACAATTGCGCCATCTGCAAGAAACAAAAGTGGAAGCACAACGTGAGTTGGAAGCTTTAGAACAAGCGTTAAAAGCAGATACCGATTTACTCTCTCAGCAACAGGCCCGCGACTTAATTCTTGCTGCTGAAGCGTTAAAAGCTCGTCTGAAGACCGATGAGCTTGCGGCGATTGAACATGCTGTTCAACAACTTAAAATTCACAGCGATGCGTTTGCAGCACTTCGTATGAATCGACATATTGACCATGCCTTAAAAGGTACAAAACTTGAAGATTGGTCAAACTCAAACTAAAGGTATAGGTGATCAATATGCCACGTATTAAAGTTCTTCCTCATGCACTCATTTGCCCCGAAGGTGTAGAATTTGAAGTCGAACAAAACGCCAATTTATGCCAAAGCTTATTGAAACAAGGCATTAAAATTGAACATGCTTGCGACATGTCTGCGGCATGTACAACTTGCCACGTGATTGTTCGTAAAGGTTTTGACAGCCTTGAAGAAATGAACGATGTTGAAGCAGATCTACTTGATCGTGCATGGGGTTTAGAGCCTGACTCTCGCCTATCATGTCAGGTTGAAATCGTTGATGAAGATTTAGAAATTGAAATTCCGAAATATACGATTAATCATGCTTCGGAAAACCACTAAGCTTTATCCATAAAAAACTCCTCTTTATTAGAGGAGTTTTTTTAATTTAAATTTATTGACCAACATCATAATCATCAAAATATTGCCAAATAGACTCCACATGATCTCTATAAGCACCTTTATCTATAGGTAGATCATATAATATTTGCAAATCTGGATTATATTTGAGTAATTGTGCCATATTGGTCAATTGAATATTTTGCTCAAAATCCAAACTATTTTCAGAAAAATCATGTGCATCCACATGACAATACATTTGCCAATCTCCGCCTGAGTGAGATACCCAACGTATTGGCAATTTTCCATCAATGACACAAGAACACGCAATAACCCCTAAATATTGTGGGAATGATTTGTAGGCTTGCGGATTAAAATCTCTGGTGAAAGGCGTCGCATCCATCACTTCCTGATAGCCTGTAAATGCAATTCCTCGTTCCGCAAAGAAATTTTCAATATCACCATCTTGACGTTTTGCATTATTCAACCAGATCACTTGCCATTCAGTTAGACGTTCTCCACGATCAGCAGTAAATACGCCTGTTTGAGGTTCGTTAATCCAACAGCTTTGACGTATCAAAACCAAAGGATGTTCCGCTCCAGCTGTTTGTTCGGAAAACTGTTGAGCATCTTCATAACTGGAAAATGCACAATAATAATCTTGCCCCTCATATTCATCTAGCGCACTACGTTCTGGATGACACCAAACTCGATATTCAAGAACATCATCATAAAAATAACCTGCACCTGACTTTACCAAAGCAGGATACTCACCCACCATGTTCTCATCAATAGCCAATGGATACTGTGAAACGAATGCAGACATATTTCAACTCTATAATTAATTATTGAATATTTTTATCTTACTTCATCATCCAAAGTCAGTTTTGGAATACCCTGAGCATTGGTAATTTTTTGTTGTGTTTTGATACGCTGAACCATATTCTCCAAAATTTCAACCAATTCTGGATATTCATAATTCTGCACTTCCTCTAAGTTCAAAACCAGATGAAAACCTTTATAATCGAAATCAAACCATTTTTGTGTATCGGATTTCTTACCTGTGAATTTTTCCATTACCTGCCACGTTTTAACAGGTCCTTGAATCCCTTTTAAATAAATTGGCACTTTCGGTACACATAAAAATTCATTTTTAATTAGCTGATGGGTATCATCCGCAATCAGGATTTCATCTACTTCCGCAGCAGACTGTAAACGCGCCGCCAAGTTTACATCACGTCCCACAATGGTATAGGCCATACGGTGTGAAGCCCCATAGTTCCCAACGTGACAGTAACCCGTACTAATACCCATTCGAATGTGCAACGCTGGATAGCCCATTTTCTTCCAACGCTCACGCAACAATTTCATTTGCTGACGCATTGCGATCGCCATTTCTACACATGACTTCGCATCTTGTTCAACACCCTGAGAATTTGGATCACCGAAGAAGATGAGAATCGCATCGCCCATAAACTTATCAACGGTTGCTTCATACTGTTTTGCTATTTCAGTCATATGACTTAAATAATCATTAAGTAAAAAAGCTAAATCATCTGGAATAAGTGTTTCTGAGAGTTCGGTAAAACCTTGAATGTCTGAGAAGAAAACCGTTAATTTTTTACGTTTATATTCAATTTTTGCCTCAGCCTCACCCCGCATAATCGATTGCCATAACTGAAGTGGCGCATAACGACTGAGCTGGTTGGCAAACGCAATATAGCGCGTCATTTGATTATGATAATGCTGGCGTTGCTGTCCCAGAATATTGAGACGGCGGTGCTGATAGTAATTACCAATCACAATAAACATCATCAAACCAAATAAACTAACGACAGTCAGTTCTGGATTTGTAGGCTCGAAATATTCTTCAGCAGCAAAAATTGTAAAAGTACAGAAGTAAAAAGTAAGAACACCGATCAGTCCGATTAAACACGCAACAGGGAGTGTAATTTTATTATTTAAACCAACATAAAGAAGCCCAAATAAAATCGTAAAAGTAGGAACTAAACTTAGGTGTAACCCTGCAAGTACAATTGCAACGATGACCGCTTCAAAAGCAAAGAGTACATTTTTTTGAGTATTTTTATCATATTTATACTGAAGCCATTTTTCTAATTTGGGACAAATAAGAAAATGGATCAATAAAAAAGGAAGGATGTAAAGCTGATAGTTAGCACTGGGAGAGGTAAATGCATAGATGACTAAAATCAGTGACAAGATCGAATATCCCATCAAACGATGAAAATAAGCGAACTGTCTAGGTTCTTTATCTATTAACCTATCTAGTGACACCCTACCCTCCTTCCTTGTTATAGAAGACTGTTTTTTATTCTATTTTCTAAATCAGTCCATACGCCAGTCAAATGGCATATCGCCTTGACCACGCAATGCAAGCATTAATGTTTGACGCATATGTGCGAGTACATCATTGCTATAAGGTACGGCTGGCGTTCCCCAAACTGGTTTAGGCCATGCAACATCATTTTGATAACGTACAACATGATGAAAATGCAGTTGTGGCACGACGTTACCGAGTGCTGCAACATTCATTTTGTCTGCACGGAATACGCGTGCCAATTGGCTCGATAACCAGCTTGATTCACGTAAGAATTGCTCTTGATCAGCTTGGCTTAATTCATATAACTCGCTAATTCCCGGTACACGTGGTACAAGAATCAACCATGGAAATTGCATATCATTCATTAAACGACATGTTGAAAGCGGAAAGTCGCCTACAAAAAATGTATCTTGAGCAAGTTGTGGATGCAAACTAAACATATCTTTATAAATGATGCATAATAATGATGATCAATACTATCACATCAGTTTTGATGTGAATATTATTAGTCGCCTGTTTGATTACAAATAACAATGATTTTCCTTATTTATTACATCGACATCAGACAAAAAACAAATTCTTTGCTTAAAGGGAATCCAAGCTGTTCAATTCGTCAGCAAAAATATACTTTTCAACTAACTATGTAGCTCATTTAGCAATTTATTTAACAAATCAACAATAAACTGAATCCGCTTATCATACTCAACCAATTGCACTGTGACCTTCAAACGCTGACCTCCTTCCATACGATAATAGGTTGGATTGTTTTGCATTAACTGAATAATGCTGATCGCTTGCACTGGTGTGTCTGGTGAAAACTCGATATAGCCACCATTATTATTCACATCAATTTTGGTAATCCCGAGTTGTTCTGCCTTCAAACGTAATTGATGTACGCTAAACAATTGTTTGACCGACTGTGGTGGAATGCCAAAGCGATCAATCAACTCCATACGGATGTTGTCGAGCTTCTCTTGTGTATCCGTATTACTAATGCGCTTGTAAAACAACAAACGCTGATGTACATCTCCTAGATAATCATCTGGAATCAGCGCAGGCATATGTAGGTTAATTTCAGCAGTTAATGATAAAGGCGCATCAAAGTTTGGCGTTTTACCTTTTTGGATGGCTTTGGTCGCTTTCTCTAGCATTTCCATATACAAGCTATAACCAATTGCCTGCATCGAACCACTTTGCTGCTCACCGAGTAATTCACCAGCCCCCCGAATCTCCAAGTCTTCAGTTGCAAGCATGAATCCTGCGCCCAATGTTGAAGCACGTTGAATGGCATCAAGACGTTTTTCCGCATCGCCTTTGAGATGTTTTAGCGATGGAACCAATAAATAGGCATACGCTTGGTGGTGCGAACGTCCAACACGACCACGCAATTGATGTAACTGCGCTAAACCCAGTTTGTCTGCACGTTCAATAATAATGGTATTGGCATTCGGTACATCAATACCCGTTTCGATAATGGTTGAACACACAAGAACATTATATTCTTTGTGATAGAACTGCTGCATGACCTGTTCCAGTTCACGTTCGCGCATTTGTCCATGTGCAACTGCAACACGTGCTTCTGGGACTAAATTACGAATCGTTTCTGCTGCTCTTTCAATGGTTTCAACTTCATTATGTAACAAATAAACCTGACCACCACGTAACAACTCACGCAAAATCGCTTCTTTAATTGAGTCATCCGTATGTTCTTGAACAAAAGTTTTGACGGCTAAACGGCGAGCGGGCGGCGTTGCAATAATCGAAAGATCTCGCATCCCAGAGAATGCCATATTCAGAGTTCGTGGAATCGGTGTCGCAGTTAAAGTCAACATATCCACATCAGCGCGTAAAGCCTTGATTCGTTCCTTATCCCGCACCCCAAAACGATGTTCCTCATCTACAATCATTAAACCAAGGTTTTTAAATTGCACATTCTCTTGTAGGATTTTATGTGTACCAACGACAATATCGACTCTACCCTCAGCCAAATCCTCAATGGTTTTGAGATAGGTTTTATTACTACCAAAACGAGACAGCACTTCAATACGAACGGCCGTATCAGCAAAACGATCTTTAAAGGACTCATAGTGTTGCTGTGCCAATAGCGTAGTAGGAACTAATACCGCAACTTGCTTGTTGTTTTGGACTGCAACAAAAGCTGCTCGCATCGCTACTTCTGTTTTACCAAAACCAACATCACCGCACACCAGACGATCCATTGGTTTGGCCAGTTGCATATCATGTAAGGTCGCTTCAATGGCGTTGGCTTGATCTAAAGTCTCTTCATAGGCAAAGCCACTAGAGAATTGCATATATCCAGTATGATCGAGCTCAAAAGCAAAACCTGGTTTCGATTGACGACGGGCCTGAATATGTAACAACTCAGCCGCAACATCATGGATTTGCTCTAAAGCTTTCCGCTTGGCTTTACTCCATGTATCTGTACCTAATTTATGTAAAGGTGCTAAGTCAGGATCGCCACCACTATAACGGCTGATCAGGTGTAAATTGGTGACAGGCACATAAACTTTTGCACCATCTGCATAATCGAGCTGTAAAAACTCATGATCCTGTTGATCAATTTCTAAGGTAATTAAGCCTGCATAACGTCCAACACCATGATCGATATGTACTACAGGCGCACCAATACTGAGTTCAGTTAAACTCCGAACAAGAAATTCTTCAGAAACTTCTTGCTGACGCTTACGACGTCGCTGCACTACCCGATGTTCATAGAGTTGATTTTCAGAAATGACTGAGAGTTGATTGCTGAGCACGAGTCCACGATCTAATGGCGCGCTTGTGATTGCAACTTGTAGCTTGTCTTTCTGAAATTGGACAAAACTCTCTACATTTTGAATTTCACCTAGAACTGAACGTAATGCATCTTTTAAGGTTTCACGCCGACCTGCACTTTCTGCTACCAATAAAACAGGATGTTTAACTTGGTCGATATAATGTTTAACTGCTTCAAAGGGCTGTTCTTTTTTAGGATCAACTACAAGCTTGGGTGGTTGTTCTGCTGCAAGATTTAAAACACCTACTTTTTCGTCAAATGCTTCTGCTGAAGCTAAAATCCTTGGAAATTGGTTTAATGCCTGTAACACATGATTTGGCATTAAAAAAAGCTCTTCAGGCGGAAGAATTGGTTGGTCGATGTTATGACGGCGATCTTCATAACGACGAACCACTTCTTTCCAAAAATTGATTAATTCATCTTCAACTTCGTTATTTGTAATGACAACGCAATTCTTTGGTAAGTATGTCATAAGCATACTTTGCGCTTCCATCACCTTTTTCTCAAAGAATAAAGGTAAATAGAACTCTAATCCTGGTGTTGCAATTCCTTCAAGTACATCTTGATAAATTGGGTTTTTCTTAGGATTCGCAGTTGGAAAACTTTCTGCGTAACGATCTCTAAAGATAGAACGTCCCTCTTTTAAAGGAAATTCTTTTGCTGGTAAAACAGTGAAGTTTTTTAAAGACTCAGTGGTTCTCTGCGTTTCTGGATCAAAGAATTTTAAGCTTTCAATTTCATCATCAAATAAATCAATTCGAATCGGTTGATCTTGTCCAGATGCATAAATGTCCATGATACTGCCACGAACTGCAAATTCTCCATGATCATAAACAGTATCAACCAAACGGTAACCCGCCTGCACCAGTTGCTTTTTCTGTGCTTCCAAATTAAGTCGTTGACCAACTTTAATATCAAAGTGTTCACCAACCACCCATGAGTACGGTGCAACACGTTGCGCTAAGGTACTGGCAGAAACCAGTAGAATACCCTTTTGTGGCATATTCGCTAAAATCGCCAAACGTTCAGAAACAATATCTTGATGCGGAGATAAACGGTCATAAGGCAAAATTTCCCAATCAGGAAAAATCGTTGGTTTTATTCCGTAAAATTCAAGTTCACTTTCGAGCTGAGCAAGATGCTGATTATTTCTCGCAACAATCACATATAGATTTGAACTTTGCGTGGCAATTTCTTTAAATAATAATGCTGCTGATGATCCACGTAAGGAACCAATCCAGCGCTTTTCGCCTGCTTTGAATTGTTGTAGGTTTAATTGAAAGATTTCTTGTTGAAACATAGAGAAAATCATGTAATCGAAAAGACAATGCGCTTAGTTTAGCATGGAGTTTTTTTAGGGATGTGAATTTTCTATTCTGTTTGAGATCTACTTAGGCTATTTAGCTTCTAAGACAATTGATCAGCTACCATATAGATTAATATATAAAAGAAATAACGAAACCATGAATTATCACAAAAGTTTTCCAGAAATGATCCGTATCCATAAAAAGTATCAAAAATTCTTTTTATTTTAATCAATTATGTGCTTTTAAGGCATTGTTTAAAAGAGTCTACTAAACAATGCCTTTATTTATATATCAAGATGCAAATTTCACATCAGGAAAGAAACGCTCTTCTACCATGTCATAACACCATTGGAAGATAAAGGTATAAACCAAAATACACATCGTTAGACCAAAATCTAAAATTAATGCATCAATAAAGCTCATCTTCATCATATAAGCAATAATTGGAATGGTCGCAAGCATCAAACCACCCTCAAAACCAACCGCATGCAAGATACGCACAAGAATCGTTCGTTTCCACTGATATTTATGTTCAACTTTCTCAAAATAATGGTTAAAAATCATATTCCAAATCACTGAAATGATGGCCATGATTACACCTAGAATACCAGTCACCTCTAAAGGCATACTAAAAATAAAACTTAACGCAATTGCGATGATGACCAATAAGATCACTTCATAGCTAATTGCATGAATGAGTCTTCTTCTGGAAATCAACATTTTCTAACACTCTTTTATTTGGATACGCGCCATTTTATTTTTATAATTTTGATTAATCTAATCAGGTTCTTTCAATTTTTTTGATAGATTAGTTTTGACAGATGAATATTAATCAAGAACAACTTCTAATGTTTCAGACCGTAATCGAAACAGGTTCATTTTCGGCTGCTGCGCGGAAACTCGGCAAAGTTCCTTCGGCAGTGAGTATGTCAATTGCCAATTTAGAAATTGATCTGAATCTCAATTTATTCGAGCGAATTGGACGTGAACCTACACCAACACCTGCGGCAATGGTTTTATATGAGAAAACTCAAAAACTTTTGATTGAAATCAATCAATGGAAACAACATGCTCATGCACTCAGCGCTGGACTAGAGTCAACTTTAAACATTGTCGTGGTTTCTGAATTGCTACATACCAATTGGACCGATTACATTACCTTGCTTGAACAACATTTCCCAAATCTGACCATTAATATTTTTTCTGCTCCTCAGGAAGATGCTTTACAGATGTTACTGGATCAGTCTGCGCAACTTGCACTGATGTTTGAACGAGAACAATTAGATAGTCGTGAACAATTTGTTGAATTAAAACGAGAAGCTCTTGTTCCTGTGATTGCTCAAAGTCATGCTTTAGCTCAATTTGAACAGATTTCATTTGAGCAAATGGTGCAGACTCGCCAAATCGTGGTCGCTAGCCGTGACCATAGCATTAAACCTGAATTGTTATTTTCTAAAGATTATTGGCGTACAGATCATCATCATTCTGCTTGTATGATGATTCTTCGGAATTTAGGTTGGGGAGTTTTGCCCTTAGAAATGTTTAATGAAAACGCAGAATTAAAGAAAAAACTAAAAGTTTTGCAACTTTATGATTTCACACCTAAGTTTGAATACTATGTTGATTTAGTCTGGAGTCGAGAAAGCAAGTTAGGTGTTGCTGCTAGATTTTTGATTGAGCACATTCGACAACAACGGCAACAACCTAGTAAAAGCGACTAAATTACTCAGATTTAAATGTATTGAAAGCGATGCTTTGCTTTCCTGTAGATTGTGCTATAAAGAAGTTATCCATAATTTTGTTTAAGTAAGAACGCTATATCAATGACTCAGACTGCATTACACCAATTAAAAAATTTAACAACCGTTGTTGCCGATAGTAGTGATCTAGAAGCGATTGAAAAATTTCGTCCCTTAGATGCAACAACCAATCCATCACTTATTACAGCAGCGGCTGAACAACCTGAAAGTAAGCAACTGATTGAAGAAGCTTATACACAAGCAAAACAAGAAGGTTATCAAAGTGATGAACTGATTGAACGCACCATTGATATTTTGACAGTGAAGTTTGGTGTTGAAATTTTAAAATTGATTGATGGGCGTGTTTCAACTGAAGTCGATGCTTCTCTTTCTTATGATACTGATGCGACGATTGCCAAAGCGCGTGAACTTTCTAAACTTTACCAAGGTTATGGTATTGAGCAATCTCGTATCTTGATCAAGATTGCATCAACGTGGGAAGGCATTCAAGCAGCTAAAGTTTTAGAGGCTGAAGGGATTCCATGTAACCTCACCTTATTGTTTGGTTTGCATCAGGCTCAAGCTTGCGCAGATGCAAAAGTAACCCTAATTTCTCCTTTTGTTGGTCGTATTCTGGATTGGTATAAAAAGGCTGAGGGCGTTGATCAATATCCAATTGAAAAAGACCCAGGCGTATTATCGGTTAAGAAAATCTATAACTACTACAAGCAACACGGCATTCCAACACAGGTCATGGGGGCAAGCTTCCGCAGTACCGCACAGGTTTTAGGTTTGGCAGGTTGTGATTTATTGACCATTGCGCCAAATTTATTGGCACAACTGGATCAGGATCAACAAACGGTTACAGCGCAACTCAGCAACGAAGCCGCACAACAGGCGGAAAAAATTGAACGTTCTGCCCAGACCAAAGAAAGTTTTAAAGCTGAACTTGAGCAAGATTTAATGGCTTTCCAATTACTACAAGGTGGTATTGATGGCTTTATCAAAGCACGTGATCATTTGAGTTTATTACTGCGTCAATCTTTTGGTATTGATGCAGAGATTCGACCTTAATTAGTTTATTTTTCACCTATAAAAACCGATTTTTGTTATATTAGCGAAAATCGATTTTTAATGAGTAGATTGTGTTCGGCATAACAGATTTAACCACTTTCATTATTGGTACAATCTTAATTGTGTTATTGCCTGGCCCAAACTCTTTATATGTCATGTCGGTTGCTTCACGCTATGGTATTCGTACAGGTTATGCTGCGGCATGTGGCGTATTCACAGGTGATTCTATTTTAATCCTGTGTACGGTCTTAGGTGCGGCATCATTATTAAAAGCCTTCCCGATTTTATTTATCGTTTTAAAATTAACAGGCGCTTGTTATCTCGCCTATCTAGGCTTCAAGCTATTACAAAGTGCCTATCAGACATGGAATAAGCCTGCACACCCTACAGAAATGGCTGATTTACCTCGTTTAGACCAAATTCATCCCTATCGTACCGCACTCAGTATCAGTTTACTCAATCCTAAAGCGATTCTGTTTTTCCTATCTTTTTTCGTGCAATTTGTACAACCCAATTATGCTTATCCAGCACTCAGCTTTCTGAGCTTAGCCATTATTGTGCAACTGGTCAGTTTTACCTATCTGACTGCTCTGATTTTTTCAGGTGTTAAATTAGCAAACTTTTTCAAACATAATTACAAACTTGCCGCTGGAGGTGTTTGTAGCGTGGGTATTTTATTCTTTATTTTTGGATTACGACTAGCAACCTCTACCCTTGCATAACTCTGTTTTGATCATATGATCAATTAATTCAATCATTTTTAAACTACGATTTCCGCTGAATTAACGATATACTTTTCAACAAATTTTAATCAAGTATAGATGCCTTGATGCAACGTCTAATTCAAGATTTTTCGATTCCTGCCGTTTTTGCTGGCTTTATTACCTTCCTGATTGGAATTAGCGTTTCTGCTGTATTAGTGATCCAAGGCGCACAATCTTTAGGTGCAAATACAGCACAAATCAGCTCTTGGTTTTGGGCATTAGGTTTAGCGATTGGATTATCAGGACTCATCTTATCTTGGAAATATAAATATCCAGTTGCTACAGCATGGTCAACCCCAGGGATTGCACTGATCATTGCATCGACTGGCCATTATGATTTGTATGAAGCAATTGGTGCTTTCTTAATTTGTGGCGTCGCAATCGCAATCGTTGGATTTTCAGGCATTTTCCAAAAGTTACTGGCGCATATTCCTCAAAGCCTCACCTGTGCGATGCTTGCTGGGATTTTATTAAAATTTGGGATTCAAATTTTTAGCAGCTTAGAAAGTCAACTCGGCTTTATCTTAAGCATGTTAGCAATTTATCTTGTGTCAAAACGCTTATTGCCTCGTTATAGCATTGTGCTGACAGTGATTTTAGGAGCGATGATTTGCCCGCTCTTTATTGATTTTCAATTACATTCAATCACTTGGTCTTTTACTCAACCTGTATGGATGCAACCTTCATTTTCATGGTCTGCATTACTGGGTCTAGCCTTACCGTTGTTTGTCATCAATATGACTTCACAAAATTTGCCCGGTATTGCCATGATTAAAAGCTATGGTTATCACCCACACGTCAATCAAATTATAGGCTGGACAGGCATTGCACATACGATTTTCGCCCCTTTTGGTTGTTTCTCGATCAATTTAGCCGCGATTAGTGCAGCAGTCAGCTTAGATGATCAAGTGCATCCTGATCCGAGCAAACGCTATATTGCAGGTATAAGCTGTGGTTTGTTTTATATTTTAATGGGGCTTTTCGCTGCAACCTTAGTCAGCTTACTCATGTCATTTCCGCCTATTTTTATTGTTGCACTTGCAGGTATTGCCCTATTTGCCACGATTAGCCATAACATTGCAGTGGCTTTTGCAAACGTAGAAGAACGAGAAGCAGCATTACTCACCTTTTTATGTACCACATCAGGAGTTCAATTTTGGGGAATTGGTTCTGCATTTTGGGGGCTTTTATTGGGTATTTTTGTTTTAGTTTTATTCAAATTTAAATTAAAAAATAAGTCTTAGTCTAGCTAGCTAAGACTTATTTAAATCCATTTTATTTCAAAATCGATTTACCTATCTTCTACATCCTTTTCAGTTTCTTCACCATTTAAAATTCGTCCTGCTTGTTTAGGTCGAATCAATGGTGCTGTAGGTCGAGGATGAGAATGTGAGTATTGTAAACCCACCCCAGCATAGACATCATCCGCAGCAATTTCAGTTTCAAAACGCTCATTATCACGTTCTCGAATTTCATTTGAGATCATACGAACCTCATGTTCATCGACACCTAATTGCTCTAAAATGACTTCACCGAATTTAACCGCAGATTCAAAGGTTTCACGAATCATATAATCGACTTTTTGTTTGACCAAATGTAGTGAATGCTCTCGATCATAAGAACGAACCAAGACTTTGGCTAATGGAAATTCATGTGTCACCAATTCCACAATTCGATTGGTTGTTTGTTTACTGTCGACACAGATGACGATTGCTTCTGCCGCCGAAGCCCCTGAAGCATGTAAAATATCAAGACGACAGCCATCGCCATAGTAGATTTTAAAACCAAATTTTTCTGCGTTTTGAATCATGTCGATGTCATTATCAATAATTGTCACATCAACCCCTCTTGCCAAGAGTAATTGACTTGTCACCTGACCAAAACGACCAAAACCAATCATTAGAATACTGCCACTTAGACCTTCAGCTATATCAACATTATCAAGAGAAACTGAATCTTTGGTTTCGGTAAATCGTTTAAAAAGAATGCCTAAGATTGGGGTTAATACCATAGAAAGTACAATAATTGCTGTTAGATTCGACTTAACTGTATTATCAATCACCTGAGCAGTGAGCGCCGCAGAAAACAGAACAAAAGCAAACTCACCGCCTTGCGCCATCAATAAGGCACGATCCAAAGCTTCCGTATGCCGACTTTGGGTTATTCGCGCAA
Organism: Acinetobacter sp. SwsAc4; assembly: GCF_013391535.1. Taxonomy (NCBI): domain Bacteria; kingdom Pseudomonadati; phylum Pseudomonadota; class Gammaproteobacteria; order Moraxellales; family Moraxellaceae; genus Acinetobacter; species Acinetobacter sp. SwsAc4. The sequence continues at coordinate 3,218 of NZ_JACAXC010000035.1, read as the reverse complement.
CGATATAAATCATGAGTGATTTCGCAAACATCATTGCAATAACGCCACTGACAATCAGTTGCCAGTTTTGCTTCACGACCGATAAATCCAGTGACATTCCAACACCAAGGAAAAAGAGCCCCAATAAAATTCCTCGAAATGGTTCAATATCGGCTTCAATTTGGTGTCTAAAAGTTGATTCTGATAGCAACACGCCTGCAAGAAATGCCCCCATTGCCATGGATAAGCCACTAACTTGCATCAATAAAGCAGCACCCAACACCACTAAAAGTGCTGCAGCCGTCATTACTTCTCGTGCTTTTGCCGCAGCAAGCAATCTAAATAAAGGATTGAGCAACCAATAACCTGCGGCGATTAAACCTGCAATTGCAATTAAACCAATGCCAATATTTTCTAAACGTGCTGAGGTACTTTCCACCACATGATTCGGTGCCATAAAAGCAACAATTGCCAGTAATGGGACAATTAATAAGTCTTCAAATAATAAAATCGCAACAATCTTCTGGCCTTGTGGCTGGGCAATATCCCCACGATCTCCCAGTAACTGCATCACAATAGCTGTTGAAGTGAGTACAAAACCAGCAGCTCCAATAAATGCAACTTGCCATTTAAATCCAAATAAAAGCCCAACACCTGTCAGTGCTGTCGCACAGGCTACAATCTGTAAAGTGCCTAGACCGAAGATTTCACGTCTGAGTCCCCATAAATGTGAAGGCTGCATTTCCAGCCCAATCACAAACAGGTACATGACGATTCCTAATTCTGCGATGTGTAAAATTGATGCGGAGTCTTGGAAGAAAGCAAAGCCAAATGGTCCAATGATCAAGCCTGCAATTAAGTAACCCAGTACCGAACCCAAACCTATTCGTTTAAAAATAGGGACTGCAATCACAGCTGCAGCCAATAAAACCACGGGTGCAATTAAGCTGATTGAATGTGCCTCTGAACTCATACTGTTCTCATTTTTATCAATGCGATTTTATTCTATGTGAAAGCTTAAAAGACTGATATATCATTTATGAGACATAACCTCTCAATTCATTTATTTTCATGTGGATAGAAACAAAAAAGCCGTCAACCATGACGACTTTTTTGTGTTCATCTTGAAAATCTAAAGTTACAACTCACGTACAACTACACTTTTTGCGATTTTGTCATGCCAGCCTTGTTTTTTACTATCGAATGCAATCCAGATAAAACCGAGAAAGAAAACCAGCGTAGATGGAAAATAACCAATATAACGAAGAATAGCTTGCCCAACCGTGAGGTTTTCGCCTGTTTTTTCATCCAGTACCTTTAAACGTAATAAACGTTTTCCAGGTGTTCCTGCAAATTTTACCCAGCATACAATATAAAAAACTGCACCAATAATCTGGCCAAGCCAATCTGACCATGTCCAGCCTGTAAAACCACTTGCAGCATTTGGTGCGATAATCATCATGATCGGAATCAAAGCGACAATCAGAATAATCGAATCAATAATAGACGCAAGAAAGCGTATCCAAAAACCTGCATATTCGTATGTATGTGACATTTTCCCCTCTCATTTTTTTCTATAAGAATCAATATTTATACGTGATATTTGCCTAAGCGTATCATTTATACCGTATTTTGTTTTAATTCACGATCAAAAAATTCAACTGTGCGTTGCCAAACCACCTTTGCTTCAGGTAGACCACGACTGACACTGCGGAAACCATGCGGCATGTTATAGGTATAGGCTTCAACCCGATCACCCAGTTGCTGAATCAGTTTGTTGCGCTTGGTTGCCGGACAGAATGGATCAACATTTGACCAATGCCCCTGCAAAATGCGAATGTCATCCAGAGATTCTTTTTTCGGTACACCTGCACCTTGAATTCCCAGTGAATGATGATAAACCACAGGTGCTAACATATCTTCGCGCTTTGCCATTTGAATGACGTAACCCCCTGTTAAACATTGACCTAACATACCCAAGCGACCATTTGAACGTGGATCAGCTTTTAACGCATCAAGTAACACATGCATTTCTTTATTCATATCGCTATCGGCAGCATTGATTCGCCCAGCCTTACTGACCATTGCCCGAATACAATACTTGACTGCACCACCACTAAATAAATTGGGTACATAAACCAGATAGCCACGATTTGCCAAGTCCTGCGCATCTTCCCGATACACATCCAGTATGCCAAACAACTCATGCAGCAATAGGATTGCAGGGACTTTTTCTGACGTCTGTGCAGGTGCATACACTTCAACTTCGATTTTACGTGTCGGTAATGTAATTGTTTTTATTTCCATTTCAGCTATCCATTTTTTTAAATCGCTTTTATATTATTTTTGACAATATTAATTGTCAAATAAAAAAGGGCATCAATAGATGCCCCAGCTAAGATTAGAGTAAATTTTTAAAATTTCAGTATACCATTGGCAGTTAATATTTTCGTTGGATCAGCTTGTTGAGAAAGTTTTACATCTTTAAATGTTAATGTACGGTTTGCTGTGTCCAAACTTAATCCAGGGCATACCGAAGTTTCCGAAGCATATGTTCCACATTGATACCAAGTCATTGAACCTAGTACAAATGAGATATAAGTAGCAGTCGCATTAGCTTTGGTAATCGTTATACCATCCTCTAGTGGTGGATTTGCTTTATGGGCGAACTGTACATTTACAGTTTGATTAGATGCGTTAAACTGCCCAACTCTTGGTGTCGCCCATACAGTTGAGTTATGTTCGAATATCAATGGCGAAGCTAATCCAGTAATGGTGATACAACCCCATTGATTGGTACTATTTGCACAGCTTGTAGCAGGTGTCGGTGTAGTCGATTGACTGTTATCTAAATGCATCAACAGACTATTATTTTTAACTGTTAGATCTTGCGTTGTCCCACTGACTGCTTTTAATACAGTATTATTAAAATAGAAGCTTTTTGCAGGTTTGGAATTGATCTGTCCATCTTTTACGGTTACACCATTACAGGCAGGATTTGTTCCCACACCACATGCCCAAGCATAACTATTATTTTCAACAGCAACACTTTTCACAACTGAATTTTCAACCGTGATTTTTACATTTTCTTTTTTATCAGCATTAAAAAATGTCTCTGTACACGACAAATTTCATAGAGCCCTTGTCCTATCAGGCTTTTTCTTTCTTAAAATTGCGAGCACTTTCTTAAATTCTTCTTTTTTTCCAAAACCAATCAAACGTAGAATAGCCATCTGAAC